>NZ_SDIG01000045.1:0-39581 GCF_004122755.1 Streptomyces sp. TM32 | reverse complement strand
CTCCGACGCCGTTATGCGGATCGGTCGACCACGACACCACCGAAATGATCTCCGGCTACGAAAATCTTGCCAGAGCCCTGAACGCGCCCAGCTACGTACGGATGAACGTGACCGGCCGCGTGGGGCCGGGGCCTTCCGCCCCTCCAGCGCCGTCAGCTGCGCCCGGTGAGCTGCTGGCCCACCCCGAACCGGCGCAGGTCGGCGAGGACTTTCGGGTCCTGGGCGTCCAGCCAGTCGCAGAGCTGGCGGAAGGAGACCAGCCGGACGTCCTTGTATTTCTGCTTGTCCGCCATGTGCTTGAACGCCTCCTCGACGGCGTCCATGTAAATGCCGCCGTTCCACTTCTCGAAGTGGTTGCCGATGAAGAACGGGGCGCGGTTGGTCTCGTAGGCCCGCTTGAAGCCGGCGATGTAGGCCTCGGTGGCCTGCTTGCGCCAGCCCGGGTAGTTGACCGGCGGGGCCTTGGTGGAGTTCTTCGACTGCTGGTACATCAGGTTGTAGTCCATCGACAGGGCGTCGCGGGAATGGCCGGGGAACGGTATCCCCTGGAGCGGGAAATCCCACAGGCCCTGCTTCTTGGTGGGCCAGACCTGGAGGCCGCCGGGTGAGCTGGCGTCGTAGCGCCAGCCGAGCTTGCGGGCCGTGGGCAGCAGGTTGTCCTGGCCGAGCAGACACGGCGTACGGCCGCCGACGAGTTCCTTGCTGTAGTCGAAGGGCAGCGGTTCGAGGTCGGTGAAACCGGTGTTGGTCCGCCACTTGGTGACGAAGTCCATGGCCTGCTTGATTTCGTCGTCCCACTGGGCGGGGGTCCAGTGCTTCACCGAGCCCGCGCCCTCGGCGCAGAAGTGACCGTTGAAGTGGGTGCCTATCTCGTGGCCCTCCAGCCACGCCGAGCGCACGTTCTGCAGCGTCATCTTGACGTGCTCGTCGGTGAGGAAGTCTATTTCGGAGTGGCCGACGGGGTTGTTCGGCGGGCGGTACATGCGCCTCTTCGACTCGGGCAGCGTATACAGCCCGGACAGGAAGAAGGTCATCGAGGCGTCGTGGTCCTTGGCGAGCTTGCGGAACCGCGGGAAGAGGCCGGTGCCCACCTCGCCGGCCCCGTCCCAGGAGAAGACGACGAACTGCGGCGGCTTCTGGCCCGGCGCCAGTTTCTCCGGTGCGTGCGGCTGGTTGGGCTGCTTTCCGGTGTACGCCGTGGAGCCGTCGCCTATCGGCTTGGCCGGTGCTTTCTGACCGGACTTCGTTCCGACCTTGCCGGAGTCCGACGAACCAGAGGAAGAGCAGCCGGCGACGGAAATGGCGGCTGCTGCCCCTACGCCGAGTCCGAGTATTCCGCGCCGGTTGAATTCACGCATGGAACGGTCCTCATCGCATTCGTTAGGAGTTCTTGTCTGCGGGACGCCCAGAGAGAGGGGCAGGCGGCTGCCGGGGTTCCGTTGCCGCCTCAAATAGCAGAATTCTCGACGGACGGTCGCGGGACATTCACCCTCCGAAGTCACGGGCGGGACCCTGAAGTGACTAATGGAGTGAGTACCGTCGAACTCCCCCGGTGCTGAGCGCGTGGAGCCTCACTCACCCGCACCACAGATGCACCTGGGGCCGGGGCATGAGGCGCGGGGCCGAAGGCCATCTTGCAGAATTGCGGTACCAGTGTGCTCAGGTTCCCGAGACCGTCTTCTCGTCAGTGGGAGGGACAGTGTTGAAAGGCATGGCAGCCGTCGTCACGGGCGGATCCCGCGGCATCGGCCGGGCGATTGTTCAACGCCTGTGCCGAGACGGAGCGCGAGTGGTCTTCAACTACGCCACCAACGAGGAAGCCGCGGCCGAGGTCGTCCGCACCGTGCGCGCGGACGGCGGCCAGGCCCACGCCGTGCGCCTGGACATGGCCGATCCGAGCGGACCGGAACAGCTCCTGGAAACTGCCGAGAAGCACCTCGGCGGCCTGGACATTCTGGTGAACAACGCCGCGATGTCTCATACTCCGACACCACTCGCGGAGACCGACACCGCAATGTTCGACAACGTGATGACGCTGAACACCCGCTCGGTCTTCCTGACCATCCGATACGCGGCCAGGCGGATGCGCGACGGCGGCCGGATCGTCACCATCTCCACCATCAACACGGTGCGGCCGGCTCCAGGCATCGGCCCCTACGCCGCCAGCAAAGGCGCCGTCGAGCAGCTGACCGCGGTCGCAGCGCAGGAACTCGGGTCACGCGGCATCACTGTCAACAGCGTCTCTCCCGGTGCCACGGACACCGAGATGCTTCAGGCGGCCAACCCCCCGCAAACTCTTCAGACGATCGCCGGCGTGACACCTCTCGGCCGGATCGGACAGCCCTCCGACGTCGCCGACATCGTCGCCTTTCTTGTCGGCCAAGACGGCCGGTGGATCACCGGTCAAAACCTGCGGGCGACCGGCGGCCTGGTCTGAACCTCCCCGCGCAAGCGTGAGACCGGCGCCTCCATGACCACGGGCAGGCGCCGGCCGTCGGAACGAACACTGCCGCAGCTCAGAGGGGAGTCCGAGCTGCGGCAGTGAGCGGCGGGTCGGGTTTCAGGGAGTGCCACCCCGCCCTCGCAGGCCGGCCACCCACCAGGCGCGTGAACAACGCTCCAGGTCAATACACCTGGGGCGCGTCCGCAAAGTCCCGCCGACGGCCCCGGGATCAGGCGCGGGTGTCCGGGCCCTGGACCGCTTCGGGGAGTTGGCGGCGCCCGGTGATGCCCAGTTTGCGGAATCCGTTGGTGAGGTGGTTCTCCACGGTGCGCTGCGTGATGAACAGCTTCTGCGCGATCTCGCGGTTCGTCAGGCCGGCGGCCGCCAGGGCGGCGACCCGGCGTTCGCCGGCGGTCAGCGCCTCGACCCCCACCGTGCAGGGGGTCCGGGGGCGTGCCCCGAATTCCCGCAGTCTGCTGAGGGCTTGCGCGCTCAGGCTCGCCGCTGAGCAGTGCTGAGCGAGGTTGCGGCCGCGGTGGGCCAGGTCGCGCGCGACGCGGGTATGACCGGCCTCGTGCCGCACCGTGGCGAGTTCGATGAGTGAGCGGGCCTGCTCCACCGTCGCCTCGGCCTGCCCCAGCAGGTCGACCGACTCCTCCAGCAGACGCCGGCCGCGTGGTCCGCGCGCCACCAGACCGGCGGTGCGCGACGAGATGCCGAGCGCGCGGGGCGCGCCAAAGGACCGCGCCTGGTCGAGTTCCTCCTGCGCGAGGCGTTCGGCCGGGCCCTGGTCGCCCAGGGCCCGGTGCGCGAGGGCGGCCAGGGAACGCCAGGGCAGCACGGCCGGGTTGTCCCGTCGCCAGGCGAGCTGACGGCGGCCGCACTCCAGCAGGTCGCGCAGCGCGTCGTCGGCGTGGCCGCGGGCGAGGGAGAGGCGCGCGCGGGCCTCCAGCAGGTGTGTCCACTGCCAGTCCGGCTCAAGACGCGCGCAGTCGGGACGGGCGAGAAGCCCGGCCGCCTCGTCGAATTCCGCGGCCTCCACCAGCGCGCGCACCAGAGCGGCGGTCGCCAGTGCCACTTTGGCGTTTCCCCGGGAGGCGGAGAGCAGGTCGAGGGATTCGCGGCCCGCGTCGATCGCCGTCGGCACATCACCGGATCGGTAGGCCAATTCGCACCGGCTCATCGACACCAGGATCCGGGAAGCAGGCAGTGCGTCCTGCTGGATGTCGGCCGCCACGCGGTCGAGGAACGCGGCGGCTTCGCTCGACCGGTCGCACCAGGTCAGAGCCTGCACGGCCAGCTCGGCCGCCATCACGGTCACGCCCTGCGGCAGCTCGCCCTCCAGTGCGCGGCGGGCCTGAGCGGCCACGTGGTCGGCGTCGGCGTCCGTTCCGAGGGCGAGGGTCGCCCGGACCGCCGCCACCCCTCGTACGGCCACCGGTGCGTGCGGGCTCGCCGCCTCCAGCTCGGCGACGGTCCGGTCGACCTGCGTACGCCGGGTCCGGTCATCGAGGTCGGTCAGGAGACGTTGGACGTCCAGGTGCACCGCCAGGTCCCCGCGGGACGGTTCGGCGCGGGCCAGGGCACGGGCCTCGCGGTCGAGCAGCTCGGCCGCCTGGCATCCGCGGCGGCACCGCGCGAGGGCATCGGCGAGGACGGGCACGATCTCTGGCCGCTGCGGCGCCCGGTCGGTGAGCAGGCCGAGGGATTCGGTGAGGTGGCGGACCGCGGCCGCCGGGTGACCGCCGGCCTCGATACGGCCCAACTCCCCCAGCACCAGGGCCCGGTCACCGTCCGGCAGCGGTTCGCGCAGGGCCCGGAGCAGGTAACGGATCGCCGCGCCGGAATCGTCGCGTGCCGTCGCCGCCCGGGCTGCGGCGCGCAGCACGCTGAGGACCCACGGCATGCCGGTCGGCACGGCGGTGAGGAGATGCCCGGCGGTCTCCTCCGGCGGCGCGTCCTGGTCGTGCAACCCACGGGCGGTCTGGTAGTGCGGGCACGACCGCTCGCACGGCTCGGAAACGGTGATGGCTCCTGCCCCCTGTCCAACGAGTGATCACCTTCGTATGCGTACGCCGACGCACGGGGAGTGTGGAACACAGTCCTCCGCCCCCGTGGTGCCGTGTTCTCGCACGTCACTGAGGCTGTCCGGCGCGCATCCATCATCGCGGCCGGGCAGGGAAGGCCGTCAGGGGCGAAATACCTGTGCCGCCACCGTCTCGGCGAGTACGTATCCGCGCCGCGCCCACGACGGCCAACCGCTGCCGGACGGTCTTCGCCCGCGCGCCCGGACGGCCTTCGCCCGCGCGCCCGGACCGCGGCTCACGGCCACCGCGATCCGGGCGCGCCGGACGGTTCAACCGGCCCGGCGCAAACCGGCCACCTGCAAGGAGCCGAAGACCACCACCGCCACGCCGATGAAGCCGACGTAGCAGATCCCCAACGTGGTGATCTCGAACCACCCGGCCGTCAGCAGCGCCACACACCCCACCGCCCAGACGGCGTTGAGCAGCACGGCGCCGACCGCGACCCAGCGGATGACCGTCTGCCGGGTGGCGGCGTACCACAGCACAGCGGCATAGACAGCCAGGAATGCCCCCTGGCCCCAGTGCAGCCACGCCGGGAGACCCAGCATCCCGTCCAGGCTCCGCGCGCCCAGGAGACTGAGCACCGCCACGAGGCCGGAGACCACCCCGTCCGTTTTCAGGGCGAAGCGCAACAAGAACTCGTTCATGACCGGCACCCCCGCGCTCAGCAACCGGCCGTCGCGGCCGAGGCAATCACGTCGGCGACCCGCTCCGGCTGGGAGAGCAGCACCGCGTGGCTCGCCGGCACGGAGGTGACGGACGCCCCCATGCGCTCGGCCATCCACTGCTGCGCGGCGGGCAACAGCGCCAGGTCGTTCTCGGCGACCAGGTACCAGGACGGGATCGTGAGCCAGGCCGGTTCGCCGGACGGGGTGGCGAAGCATGCCGGGGCCGCCGGCTTCTGCACGCCGGCCAGCACGGCGGCGCGGGCGGACGGGAGGTCCGCGGCGAACACCTGCCGGTACCGGTCGGGGTCGATCCACAACCGGCCCTGCTCGTCCTGCTGGACCGCTTCGCCGACGGCCGACGGGAAGTGGGCCAGGATGTCATTGCCCCGCTCGCCCTGCTGAGGGGCGAACGCCGCTATGTACACCAGGGCGGACACATTCGGCGCGCCCTGCGCCGCATTGGTGATGACGGCACCCCCGTAGGACCAGCCCGCCAGCACGACCGGCCCCGGCAGCCGGTCCACCACCTGCCGGGTGTACGCCACGTCCTCCTCCACGGAGGTCAGCGGCAGCTGCACGGCATGCACCCGGTGTCCGGCGGCGTGCAGGAGCGGGATCACCTCGCTCCAGCTCGACCCGTCGGCCCACAGCCCGTGTACCACCACAATGTCAGTCACAACCATCAACCCTCGTGCTCGGATCGGAGTCCGACCCGCTGTGCGTGCCGGTCGGTGAAGCTTTCCGGGATCAAGGCTGTCGGAGCGGAGACCACCAGGGATCACGGAATCCCCGTGAGATTTCGATGCGGCCTCCGGGCCCCCGGAAACGCCCGGCAGCCGCGCCAGTCCCAGGGCAACGGATCAGGGCAATGGAGGGGGCCGAGGGAAAGTCCCTTTCTTAGCGGCACGTTAGATCTGACGGCCGGGCCTTGTCCGGGTACGACGGCGCCCGCATCCTCTGAGCACCTCATCGCCTCTCCCACCAGGGGACTTCTCGTCTGGAGCCGTCATGTCACCGTCCGCCGCACTGCCCAGGAAGCCATCCGGCGACGAGCGCGCGAAGCGCCGCCTCGCCCTGATCGGCGGGTCGCTCGGCAACCTCGTCGAGTGGTACGACTGGTTCGTCTACGCCACCTTCGCGATCTACTTCGCGGACTCGTTCTTCCCCGGCGACAACCCGACCACCCAGCTGATGAACACGGCAGGGATCTTCGCCGTCGGGTTCCTGATGCGCCCGGTCGGCGGCTGGGTCCTCGGCCGGGCCGCGGACCGGCACGGGCGGAAGAGCGCGCTCACCCTCACCGTCGCCATGATGTCGGTGGCCGCCCTCCTGATCTCCGTCGCCCCGACCTACGGGCAGGCCGGCTACGTCGGCGCGCTCGTACTCCTGCTGGCGCGGCTGCTGCAAGGGATGAGCATCGGCGGTGAGTACGCGGCGAGCGCCACCTATCTGACCGAGGCGTCGGCCCGCGGCCGCCGGGGGCTGGGCTCATCGATGCAGTACGTGTCGATGACCTGCGGCCAACTGCTCGGCCTGGGCATCCTCATCACCCTGCAGCAGACGCTGAGCGCCCCTCAGCTGTCGAGCTGGGGCTGGCGGATCCCGTTCGTCCTCGGGGCGCTCTTCGCGGTGGTGGTGTTCTGGCTGCGGCGCCGCCTGGAGGAGACCGAGGCGTTCGCCGAGCAGTCCGCCGGCCGCGGCCGCGACGACACCCGCGGCACCCTGAAGGCCCTGTGGCAGCACCGCCGCCAGGCGGGCCTGGTCATGGCGCTCACCCTCGGCGGCACGGTGGCCTATTACACGTACACCACGTATCTGACCAAGTACCTGATCGGTAGTGCGGGCATGGCGAAGACCACCGCCACCCTGGTGAGCTTCACCTCGCTGACCGTCTTCGCCGTGCTGCAACCCTTCGCCGGGGCACTGTCGGACCGGATCGGCCGCCGCCCGCTGCTGATCACCTTCGCGGTCGGCTGCACCGTCGGCACCTACCCGATCATGACCGCCCTGCGGTCGGCGTCGTCGTACTGGTCGGCGCTCGGACTGTCGCTGCTGGCCCTGGTGATCGTCACCGGGTACACCTCGATCAACGCGGCGGTGAAGGCGGAGCTGTTCCCCACCCGGGTGCGCGCCCTGGGCGTGGCGCTGCCCTACGGGATCGCCAACGCGCTCTTCGGCGGTACGGCGGAGTATGTGGCGCTGTGGTTCAAGGACGCGGGTCACGAGACGATGTTCTTCTGGTACGTGTCCGGGTGCGCGCTGATCTCCCTGGTCACCTACGTCCTGATGCCGGACACCCGGGACGCCGCGCTCAGCCGTGCCGAGGCCGACGCGGCCCCCGAGGCCGGGAGCCTGCCCCCGGTGGCTACGGCCGGCTGATCCGCCGTGGCTACGGGCACCGCAGCCCGCGGCCCGTAGCCACGGCCCCCACCTGGGCAGGCCTCTTCCCCAGGAGCCGTCGATGGGGTATCCAGAAGGCGCTGTCCAGGTGACAGGGGAAATATCCGCATGCATGCGCTTCTGGTCGAGGACGACGACCGTATGGCCCTCGCCCTCGGCACCGCCCTCGCCCAGCGCGGGCACACCGTCCGCAGGGTCGGCCGCGCCTCGGACGCCCTGCAGCATGCGCGCGAGGCCCAGTTCGTCCTGCTGGACCTCGGCCTGCCGGACCTGGACGGGCTGGAGCTGTTGCGGCGGCTGCGCACCGTGTGCGAAGCGCCCCTCATCGTGGTCACCGCCCGCTGCGAGGAGCGCGACATCGTGCAGGGCCTGCGCGCGGGCGCCGACGACTACGTGGTCAAGCCCTTCCGGATGACCGAGCTGATGGCCCGCATCGACGCCGTACGCCGCCGGACGGGCGCCCCGTCCGGCGACGGGCCCACCGGCGGCCGGGTGCGCACCGGTGACGTCGAGATCGATCCGGCGGGCCGCACCGTCACGGTGTCGGGGCAGCACATCCGGCTGACCCGGCGGGAGTTCGACGTGCTCGCCTTCCTGGCCGCGCGGCCCGGCGAGGTGCACTCCCGTGAGGAGATCCTGGACCGGATCTGGGGCGACGCGTTTCTGGCCGCCTCCCGCTCCCTGGACGTCCATGTGGCCGGTATTCGCGCCAAGACGGCCAGGCCCGGCCTGGTCCGTACGGTCCGAGGATTCGGCTACCAGCTCGGGGCCACCGGCCAGGAGGACGGCCGATGAGGCGCAGACTCCTGGCCGTACTGATCGTGCTCATCGGCGCCGCGGTGCTCCTGCTGTCGATTCCGCTGGCCGACTCCTCCGCCCGGGGACGCACCGAGCATCTGCTGCTCCAGCGGCGGTCCGAAGCGGTGCGGTTCGCCGACCTCGCCGACCGGGTGCGGACCGCGGCCGACCGGTCCGAGCTGTCCACCGAGATCGGCCGGTACGCGGAGCTGTACCGGGCCGCTGTGCTGGTCGTGGACACGACGGGACGCCCCGTCGCGCAGGCCGGGGCGGGCGCCGCGTCGGCGGCCGCGGCAACGGCGGTCGAGGCGAAAACCCAGGCCCTGACCGGCCGTTCCACCGCGACGTTGCCGACGATCCGGCCCTGGGGCCCGTCCACCGTGGTGCTGGCCGAGCCGGTGGGGCGGGACGAGCGGGTGAGCGGGGCGGTACTGCTGGCCGCCCCCACCGCCGCCGCGCGCCGGGACGTGACCGTCCGCTGGTCGCTCCTCGCGGCCGGCGCCCTCGCCGCGTTCGCCTCGGCCGTCCTGGTCGCGGCGGGGCTCACCCGGTGGCTGATGCGTCCGGTGCGTGACCTGGACCGGGCGGTGGAGGGGCTGGCGGCCGGCAGTCTCCAGGCGCGGGCCGTCTCCGACACCGGACCACCGGAACTGCGCCGTCTGCGGCAGCACTTCAACACCATGGCGGAGGCGGTGGGCACCTCCCTGCACCGCCAGCGCGCCTTCGTCGCCGACGCCTCCCACCAGCTACGCAACCCGCTGGCGACCCTGGTGCTCCAATTGGAGAACGTGGAGCCGCACCTCCCCCCGGGGCCGGGCCGGGCGGAGCACTCCCGCGCGCTCGACGAGGCGGAACGTCTGGGAGAGCTGCTCGACGGTCTGCTCGCGCTCGCCCGGGTGGAGTCCGGCAGCGCCGGACTGACCGACCAGGACGCGTCGGCGGCCGTCCATGAGCGGGTGGCGGCCTGGGAACCCGTCTTCCGCGCGAACGGCCTGGAGCTGACCGCCGACGTGCGCGACGACCTGCGGGTACGCGCGCTGCCCGACGCGGTGGGCCGTGTCCTGGACGCCCTGCTCGACAACGCCGCCAAGTTCGTACCGTCCGGCGGCCGCGTCGACGTACACGCCGCGTCCAGGGGCGGGAACGTCGTCGTACGCGTCGCCGACAACGGCCCCGGGGTGTCCGAGGACCAGGTGGACGCACTGCTGCGACGCTTCGTCCGCGGCGCCCAGCACCAGAACGTGCCCGGCAGCGGGCTGGGCCTGGCCATCGCCGACGAGATCGCCCAGATCAGCGGCGGCCGCCTTACCGCCGGCCACAACACGCCACGGGGCCTGGCCATGGAACTGCTGCTGCCGGCCGTCCGGGCCGACCGATGACCACCGTGCTCCGGCCGCCGGCCGCTGCCGGGCCGGTCAGCCGTACACGGAGCGGCCCGGCCGGTCAGCCGTACACCGACCGGTAGTACGCGACCGCGCCCGGGTGGAGCGGTACCCGGCCCGTGGAGATGGCGAAGCGGGGTTCCAGCCGCGCCCCCGCCGTCACGTCCCGCAGCAGGTCGCGCCACCGGTCGAAGACCACGTGGAGCAGCTCGCGCACCGCGGGTTCCGGTACGTCGGCCCGTGCCGTCAAGTAGTTGCCGACGCCGATGGTGCCCACCGGTTCCCGCAGCCCGTACGCCCCGGCCGGCAGCGTGACCGCCGTGTAGACCGAGCCGTAGCGCTCCCGCAGCGCGCTCACGAAGCCGTCCAGCGGCAGGAACCGCAACGGCAGGGTCCGGGCGAGCGCTGACAGCGCGGGCGTCGGCACGCCTCCGGACCACAGCAGCGCATCGACCGTGCCCGCGCGCAGCGCCGCCACCGACTCGGCGAGGCCGAGCTGCCGCTCCCGCACCGCTCTGTCACCGGTCAGGCCCGCCGCCCGCAGCAACCGCCCTGCAATCACGTGCACTCCGGAAGCTGCCGCGCCCGTGGCGACCGGCCGCCGGGCGAGCGCATCGACCGATCGCACCGGTCCGTGCGCCGGAACGACGAGGTGGGTGTAGTTCACATAGACCCGGGCCAAGGCCCGCACCGGAACCGGATGGGAAAACTCCGCCCGGCCGAGCAGCGCGTCCTGGGCCGCGTCCGCCATCGCCAGCGCCAGCTCCACCGACCCTCCGTCGAGCCGGCGGAGGTTGTCCACACTCGCCGAGGTGGCCACCGGAACGACGTCCAACCGGTGACCGCTCCGGGCGACGGCCTCGGCCAGCGCCCGGCCGAAGGCGTGGTACGGACCGCCCTGCGGCCCCGTGGCGAACCGCAGCCGGCGCACCGGCACGGACTCCGTGGCACATCCGGCCAGGGCCGCCGCCGCGACCCCGGCGAGCCCCAGCCCCAGCAGATCCCGACGCCCGAGGCCCCGGGACGACTCCCGACGAACGCGCCGCACCGGCGCCCCGCCAGGCACCCCGGGCAGTGTCCCGCCCGCCTCGCGGCTCGCTGCTACAGGCGCATCTGCGCTGGTCACGGGCGGAGTGTAACCGCAGACCAGACGCCGCGGCCATCGTCTGGAGACCGCCGGCCCGCCAGGGGAAACGCGTGCGGGTAGCCGGCAGGCACGTAGCGTTTCAGGCATTTTCCCCGTTATCAGCGGGGAGGTGGCGGCGGAGTGTGGGACGTACTCCGTCCCTCGCCCCCTCACTCCCGGATGACCACCGATGACGACCACGGAAATCTCGCCGTCGCGTACGGCCGACCACACCTCGTGCCGGCTCGCTCACCGGCCGGAGGCGGTCGGCCACGCCCGCCGGATCGCCCGGCCGCTGCTGCACAGTTGGCGGGTCGGCGAGGAGGCCTCCGCTTCGGTGCTGCTCGTGCTGTCCGAGCTGGTGACCAACGCCGTGGTGCACGCGCGTCCGCCGCTGGCTCTCCACCTGCACCTGCACCGTGAGCATGCGGACCTGCGGGTGTGGATCGCCGTGACCGACGGCGGGCCGGCCACGCGAACCGGGTGCTGTGCGGCGAGCCGCGCGCAGGACGAACACGGGCGCGGCCTGTTCCTCATCGACACGCTGGCCACCTCCCACGGCACCTGCATGCACGGGGGCGGCTCCATCACCCACTGGGCGCGCTTGCGTGCACCGGCCCGCACCGCCGCTTGACGCTCCGTGCCGCCGGTCAGGGCATTGCTGCCGATGGCAGGGTCAGGCGGTGTGGTTCCTGGCGGCCCAGGCGGCGATCTGGGCGCGTGAGGTGAAGCCGAGCTTGGTCAGGATGTGCTCGACGTGGCCTTCGGCGGTGCGCCGGGAGATCGTCAGCTTGGCGGCGATCTCCTTGTTGGTGCTGCCCTCGGCGACCAGCTCGGCGACCTGGGCCTCGCGGCGGGTCAGCTGCACCGGCGCCTCCTGCGGGGCCGGCGGCGGGCCGGGAGCGCCGGACTCTTCCAACGCGAAGGCGACGGACTGCTCCAGGGTGAGCTGCTTCCCGGCCCGGACGGCCGCCGCGAACGCGGTGTCGCCCAACTCGGCGCGGAGTGCGGACGTGCACTGCTCGTGGCCGGCCTGCAGATGACCGAGCCCGGTGAGCGTGGACCCGGCGACCTCCCACGTCGCCTCGGCGGCACCCACCAGCGTGGCAGCCCGTTCACCGAGCCCCGCGGCGGCCGCACACCAGCCCAGGACCTCCAGGCACTGGGCCACACCCCATTGGTCGTAGGAGAGCGGCTTGTCCCGCAGCGCGTGCCGGATCAGCGTGCCGGCCCGCTGGTGGCGCCCGCAGCGGAAGTGGTCCAGACCCAGGACCCAGAGCGCGTGGGTCCGCGACCACTGCGCACCGTGGGCCTCACACAGCGCCAGGCACCGCTCGGCGTGCACGGTCGCGGCGGGATCGTCGAGATTGACGCACGCGGTGGCGAGCATGAAGGACGTGACGGCCGCGTTCCCCGCGTCGTCGGCGGCCTGGTGACCTGCGAGCGCGTCCTCCAGCAGCGGGACGGCCCGGCGGAAGTCGCCCCGGAACAGCGCCACGAGGCCGTCCAGGGTCACCGTCGCCCGGCTCAGATCCGGGTCGTCCCCCAGGGCGGGCAGGAGTGCCCGGCAGTGTTCCACCCGCGCCTGCGCCGCGTCGATGTCGCCTTGCAGTACGGCCAGCAGCCCGTCGACGAAGAGCGCTTTGACCCGGACCGGACGCGGCTCCTCGTCCCGGGCGAGGGCGCGGCCGAGCCACTGCCGGCCCTCGTTGAAGGAGCCGAAGCCGAGCCGGTGGATCCACATCGAGGCCGCCAGACCCAGCGCCGTATCTGCCGCTCCGGGCTCGTCCGCACAGAACTCCAGCGCCGACCGGAAGTTGTGATGCTCCATACGAAGCCGCGTGAACCAGCCCATCTGGTCGGGGCCGAACCACTCGGCTTCTGCCTGTTCGGCCAGCCTCCGGTAGTAGTCACGGTGCCGCTCCCGCAGCACGTGTTCCTCACCCGACGCGGCCAGCTGCTCCCTCCCGTACTGGCGCAGCGTGTCCAGCAGCCAGTACCGCATCCGCGCCCCGCGCTCCTCGCAGGCCAGCACCGACTTGTCCACCAGACCGACCAGCACGCCGAGTACATGGCCGCGCTCCATACCCACCCCGGAACAGACCTGGTCGACGGCGTCCACATCGAAACCGCCGGAGAACACCGACAGCCGCGACCACAGCAGGCGTTCCTGGCTCGTACACAGGTCGTGACTCCAGTCGATCGCCGCCCGCAGGGTCCGCTGCCGCGGCAGTGCCGCCCGGGACCCCGCCGTGAGCATCCTGAACCGGTCGTCGAGCCGGCTCAGGATCTCCTCCGCCGACAGCGCGCGCAGCTGCGCCGCCGCCAGCTCGATCGCCAGCGGAACCCCGTCCAGCCGTCGGCAGATCTCGTCCACCACCGCGGCTTTGCTCGCGGTGAGTTCGAAATCCGGGCGCACCGCGGCCGCCCGGTCGGCGAACAGCGTCACCGCCTCGCACAGTTCGGGGGACACTCCCTCCCCGGACAGCACCATCGGCGGCACCGGGAACACACACTCCCCGCCCACGCCCAGCATCTGCCGGCTCGTCGTCAGCACCTGCACGTCCGGTGCCGCGCGCAGCACGGTGCCGACCAGCGCCGCACAGTCGTCCAGTACGTGTTCGCAGTTGTCCAGCACCAACAGCAGCCGCTGATCGGCCACATGGTCCACCAGCGTGGCCAACGGATCACGGATCGCTTCGTTGCCGAGCCTGAGCCGCGCCGCCACGGTCTGGGCCAGCTGCTCCCCGTCCTCCAGCGCGGCCAGCTCCACCAGCCACACCCCGCCGGGGAAGGACCGCCGCACCTCGGCGGCGACCCGCAAGGCCAACCGCGTCTTCCCGATCCCACCCGGACCGGTCAAGGTCACCAGCCGCCCCCGCGACATCAGCGCCCTGGCCTGGGACATCTCCCGCCGTCGCCCGATGAACCGGGTCACCTCGGCCGGCAACACCCCCGCCTCCCAGACACGACCGCCCATACCCGCACGCTAGACGGCCCCCGGGGGGTGGGCAACTGACCTGGAGCACCAGCTCGCCGAGGGACGTTCAAGGGACCCCCACCTCGGGGGAATCACTCATTGAACGACCATCGGAGGATCGAGTGGCGCAATTTCCCGATTGAAAAACTCGGTGAAACCTTCCCCTCGACGGTAAAGCTCATCGAAGCCAGCGGAAGTTTCTTCAATCACTCCTTGATCCGCGATCCGATTTGCTCCCGCCGCGTTCCCGTCGTCGTCGTAAACCACCTCGTACATGACCTCATCACCAAGGATCACAACTTCTGGCACAAGGCGATCGACTTCGATATCTGAGATTTTGCGGGCATCCAGCACTCGGATATTGTCACCCAATTCCACCCGCAGCCGAAGCACGAACAGTTCCCACTGTACGTACGGAGTGACAGGGAACTGCACTACGCGGAGCCGACGCTCCAGAATGCCGAGCTCCGCAGCCTTCCGGAACTGGCCGGCGTAGATTTCACGCTTCTCCTCAATCAAGGAGAGCGCCCTATTCCACTCGCCGACGGCGAAGGCTTCCCAGCTGGGAAAACCTCGCTCCTTGAAATTCTGCCCACGCTCGAGCTTCTTCAAGAAGCGGATGCCGCTCTCATAATGGCGGCGAAAGTCCTCGTGGTAGCTCGGCCGGTCCAAATGCTCTGAGATGGTTCGCTGGAACGACTCAAACACTTGGGATATCCGGCTTCGCCGCGACCATCATGCTCCTCGGGATGACCACGAGTCGTTCGTCGGCGCCGACCGATACCCCCGGTGGTAGATTTTTCCCGAGCGAGTTCGTCAGATCCCTGCCGATGATGGCGACATCTCCATTCTCCAGCTCCCAGATGTCGGGACAGTCGGGATTATCTGTTGTATGCCCTAACTCCTGCGGGGATTTCCCTAGCCGCCTTTTGAACTGCGTTGTAGGGTCAGCTTCCCACGGCCTGGCCACACAACCACCCCTCTCTTTCGGACGTTCCAGAGCGTTTTGAGGTTAGCGCCTGAAGCTCGACGCAGCTAGAGCAAACACTGGACTACGCAGGAAAAACGGACACATGGCATATGCCGTGGGAATATCTTATCGAGGCTCGCTTGCTCGTTCAGTTCGACGGTGCAACGATGCTGACCTTGAGCGGCCGCGAGGCCCTCACGGCCTCGACAGTCGAATTTGTGGACTTATAGCAGGAATCTGGAGCAGTAGCGATTCAGCTGGGGGAGCTATGGATCCGGAATTAACATCGTTCACGCAGACCGCTGGCACCACCTTGGTCACTCTGATGGCAACTGAGGCCTGGCAGCACACTCGCGACGGATTAACGCGGCTGTGGCAGCGTCTGCAGCCGGACAGGGCTCACATTGTTTCCGATGAATTGGACGCAAGTCGCGAAGAAGTGCTGCGCGCCCGCTCAGCAGCCGACCAAGAGACGCTGAGTGAATTGTGCTTGCAGTGGCAGGGGTATCTCCGCCGGCTGTTGCTCGCCCGGCCAGAGGCCATTGAGGACCTTCGCAGCTTGCTTGACGACGTCGATCCGGAAGCCGCTACGCACGCTGCACGGATCACTCAGCACGGAACTGCATCCGGGCGAGCACGCGTCTATCAAGCTGGCCGAGACATGCACATCAATGAACGATGAGAGGTGCGATGGACGGCCACGCCGAAGACGGCGGCCGCGTCTACCAATCGTCGCGTGACCAACACATCAGCGAGTACCACTATCACGGCAGCGATGCCCCTGCCTTGGCCGGCCCGGACTCGGTTCGACGCCCGGCAGTGGGCCGAGCCCCCGTGGTTTTGCGCGACCGCGCCGAAGTGCTCCAGCGCCTACGGGCGAGTGTCGCGGAAGGAAAGGGCGGCCAGGCCTTCGTTCTTCACGGCATGGGAGGCTGCGGCAAGACTGCCGTCGCTCACGCCTTGTTTCAATCCGCTACGGAGGCCAGCGGTCGTGTCGGCCTGTGGGTGAACGCCTCCGACCGTGCGAGCCTGCGCTCCGGCATGCTCGCCGTTGCCGCGGACCGTGGTGCCACAGATGGCGAGCTGTTGGCTGCTCGCAACGGCCTGCGTCCTGGAGCCGACCTCGTGTGGGAACACCTCGACCGATCCGCTGAGCCGTGGCTGCTGGTACTGGACAACGCAGATGATCCCGAGATTCTGAGGGATGGCAGCTGGCTGCGTACCAGCCCTGGCGGCATCGTGGTGGTCACGACACGGCGTGCAACTGCTCGCTGGTGGCCAGGAGCGGAGTTGCAGCACATCGGGGTACTGCCGCGGGAAGACGCTGCACGAGTGCTGTGCGACCTGGCCCCGCAGAGCGGCACGCTGAAGCAGGCTTCGGTGATCGCGGACAGACTCGGTCGACTGCCGCTCGCGCTGACGCTGGCGGGTGGCTTCCTGTCCCACCAAGTGCTCGACCCCTGGACGATGGACGCCTATAGCCGACACCTTGAGCAAGGAGAACGTGTCGAGCTCATCGACCAAGGAGCTGACCTCTTGTCAGATGTAGATCCACGTCACCTGGTAGGGCGTACCTGGCAACTCACGCTCGACGCATTCGAAGCGCGCGGCCTGCCCGAGGCAGTGACACTGCTTCGCTTGCTCGCCCGTTTCGCTTCGGAGCCACTGCCACTGACCCTGCTGAATCGTCCTGAAATCAGTGGCGTACTCCCGCGGGCTCGCACTGAAACCGCACTGAGAGCGTTGCTCGACCAATCGCTCACTGAACTGGTCAACGTGGGCGTGCGGTGCGTTCAAAGTCACGGTGTACTGCTCGACAGCGTCGCTTCCGCCACGCCACCGGATTCGCTGAGCACTCTCAACTCGACTGCTTGCCGGCTGTTGGACGCCGCGATTCCTGAACTTCCTGACGCCGGCCCGGAAGACCCGCATCTACGGCTGCTCAGCCCCCATCTCATCGCCTTGTTGCAACGTGCTGCGACTTCCTCAACACTGGCCGATTTGGTGGGCATGGCGACCCGCTTGGCCACTGCGCTGCACCGTACCGGTGACTATCTGTCCGCCTGGGAGACCGCCCATAGTGCGGTGGCACTTTCGGAGCACATCCTCGGTCCGGAGCACCGCTTGGTTTTGGCTGCGCGTTCCAGGGCTGGTCGAGCACTGTTCCGGCTGGGAAAGTACGCGGAGGCCGAGCCGCTGCTGCGCCAGGTCCGAAGCCATCAGGAGCGGCTGTTCGGAGCCTGCGACCCGGACACCCTGGACAGTGGCCACGGTCTTCAACTGGTGCTCGGAAACCTTGGCAAGCAGGCGGAAGCCCTGTCTCTGCTCCGCGCCACGATTGCGGGCCGACAATCGGCACTCGGGCCTGCACATCCATTGACACTGCGGTCCCGGGCCAGCCTGCTGACGATGCTGTCGGCGGCCGAACTCGAAAGGGAAGACAACTCTGCATTGCTTTCCTTGCCGTCGGAATGTGAGCGGTACCTCGGCCCGGATCACACGGTCACACTGGGAGCAAGACATAACCATGCGTGGGCACTTTACGTACTCAGGCGCTTTGACGAGGCCGATGAGGAGATCCGACTGGTCGCAGACACGTATGAACGTCGCTTCGGGTCCGACTACCCCATCGCGCTTTCGGCGCAACAGCTATACGCTCGAATTCAGCATAAACTTGGACACTTCGAGGCGGCAGTAAGCCTCATGAATGACGTCACGGAAAGGCGGACGAACAGCCTCGGCGCCGACCATCCTTTTACAACCGCCAGCAGGAAGGTACTGGCCGAGCTCAAGGAAGATCGGCGAAATACGCCCTGATTCGACTCCCGGTGGGGCGCGGTGCGTTGCGGTGCCCGGACGGATGTGGTGGCCCGGCCGGATGTGGCGGCCGGGCACCGCCGGATTCACGACACCGGCCGCTTTCGGGGTCCGGGTAGGCGACGGCGCGATGCCGGTGCACTGAGGACAGAGCGACATGGCAGCCGTGGAGGCTTATATGGGGCTAATGTCGGATTGACTATCGTGTCGGGGGTGACATGGTTGCGACGCTTGCCCGCTACGGCGGTGTATGTGGCGTTGCTGCTGGCCACCGCTGGGTGGATGGTCTCGCAGCCGTTGCGGGAACAGGCCCGCTTCATCCGGCACAACAGCAGCAACGTGCACCATCTTGAAAGCGGCAAGTGGTGGACCCTCTTCACCAGTGGACTGGTGGTGGACGGCGTCCCCGTCCTGCTGGGGATAGCTGCCGTGGCCGGCGTGCTCGGGCTGGCGGAGTGGCGGTGGGGGACGCTGCGCGGGTTCGGGGTCTTCCTCTTCGGGCACCTCGTGGCAACGCTCCTCACCGAGGGCGCCATGTGGCTGATGAAGCTGGTTCACCTGCCAGGCGTCCTGGCCAGGGCCCGCGACGTCGGGATCAGTTACGGGCTCGTGGCCACGGTCTCCTGTCTGCTGCCCCTCGGCGGACGGCGAGCTCGCCGCTACGGGTTGCCCGCCCTTGCCGGGCTGCTCACCGTTGCGTGGATCATCAACCAGGAACTCGCCGACGCGGGTCACCTCGTAGCCCTGTGCCTGGGCGTACTCGGGGCCCACACCACCTGGCTGCGCTCTGCCGCGCAGGGCCGCTCTCCGCAGCAGCGCCCGAGCGCACCGGCGACCACCGAGGCCCTCATGGCGCCCACCCGGGCCGCAGCAAGCGGTAAGTGAGCGCAGGTCAGTACCAGATGGCGACCGGGTGCCCGCCCGCATTGCGCTCGGGCGGATCCGGGAGGGAGCGGGCCCGGCCGCGGGCGATCCGGTCGGCCGTCCACGCGGCAGCGGCCGCGTCCAGCACGTCGTCCGGCGGGGTACGCCCCGCGTCCCCCAGGTCGTCCGGGAGGACGATGCCGGCGTCGGCGAGGAGCGAGCGCCGAGCCATCTGCCCTGCCCAGCTCTTCTTGCGGGGAAGCAGCGCTGTCCCGCCCGCCAGGGCCCGGAACGAAACTTCGGGGTGCACTTCGAAGAGCCGGTCACCCCCAGGCTCCGCCAAGCCGGCGTTCGCCTCACGGAGTTTGCGTGCGAGGCCCCAGGTCTGGCGGCTCAGCCCGGCCCCGGTGAGTTCGCGGCACCGGTGCCGCGCATCGTCGTACTCCTCCTCCTGCCACACCGCACGCGGTGGCACCCGGAACACGCTGCCCCGCCGCGGGCCCAGCAGGGCCGCCGCCTCCGTGTCCGCCCGCCGCCACCCGGCGTCGAGGAGCCCCAGCGGCATGTCCACGGCCACGACCGCGACGCTGCCGGCCGCGGCTCCGGGCAAGAGGGAGAGCAGGGTGGTGACGGCCCGTGCCTCCGCGAAGCGGCCGTCGTGGAGCCGGACCGCCAGCCATCCGGCCGGACACGCGTCGACGCCGAGAACGGTCACCATGTCAGCCGGCGTCCTCGAACGGGGCCGTCGGAGGATAGCCGTACGCACCGTAAAGGCGGACGAAATAAGCGAGTGCGACGGTCCGGCGGCGCACGAGGCCCTGCTCCGATTTCTCGTACAGCTCGACCCGCTCCTGGCCGCCCGGCCCGATCGGCTGCACCAGACGGCCGCCCGCCCGCAGCTGTGCGGCCAGCGGCGGCGGCACCTCCGGGAACGCGGCGGAGATCACGATCGCGTCGAACGGCGCCCGGCCGGGCACGCCCAGGGTGCCGTCGCCGACGACGATCTCGGCGTTCCCGATCCCCTGGCCGGCGAGGTTGGCGCGGGCCTGCCCGGCCATGTCCGCCCACCGCTCGACGCCGACGACGTACGCCGCGAGGCGTGCCAGCAGCGCCGTCTGGAAGCCGTGGCCGCTGCCGATCTCCAGGACGCACTCGTCCCCCGTGAGGCCGAGGGCGGCGACCATCGTCGCCACAAGGGAGGGCTGCGTCGTCACCTGGCCATGACCGATCGGAACCGGCGCGTCCGCGTACGCCGACGCGCGGTGTGCCGCCGGGACGAAAGCCGAACGCGGGGTCGCCTGGAGGACACGCAGCAGGCGTTCGTCCGTCACGCCGGAGGCGCGAGCGGCCTGCACCAGGTCCTCGGGGCCCGGATCGCGGCGGAGACGGGACATCCTGACCGCCTCCCTTCCAGACCATCGTCGGTCACGATCCGTTCCAGCACTACCCCGCTCTCACGGAACACCAGGTCACAGCCATGATCTGCGGGCAGTCAGGTAAAGATCGCGTGCACCTGATCGACCGCTTCGGGCCCGTAGCCAACCGTGCCCACGGGGACCGCACCGTCGATCGCCTCGATGACGCGACCGGCCCACACCGGCCCGAATCCCCCGCAGAGTTCGATCAGTTGCACGCCCTCGCCCACCAGACGCCGCGCGGCCTCGATCCCCTCTTCAGGCTTCTCCACCCCCACGAGGACGGTGCGACACTTCCCCGTGTCCACGACACTGACGTCGCCGCCTGCGGCACTGCCGGCTGCCGTGTAGATGAATCCCCAGTGCGTGAGCGCCATGCGGGTGCACCTCCTGTGGTCGTCGAAGCCACCAGCCAAGCAGAACCGGGACGAGGACGTCCCCGGTTCGGAGATGAACCGCGAGAGATCCGCGGGCGCCGGCGCCCTCACTCCGCGCTCCCGGCACCCGCCGGGAGCAGCAGCCTCGCCGCATCCACGCAGGCCCGTCGGACACCCCTGATCGCAGCCCGTCGACCGGCCGTCCGGGGCCGGGAGCGGGCAGGTTCATCGGGTACAGCCCCTGGTCGGGAGCAGCAGACGAGTCGGCCGGTACGCCGGGGACAACTGGTGCTTTCGCAGGCTGCTCCGCGGAGGCTCCGTTGCAGGAGTGCTCAGAGGTCAAAGATGCAGTCATCGGAAGAGTAGGGGTCGCAGTCAAGGCAACGGAGGCCCCGGCAGCCGCTGCATCGGATGAGCGACCGCCCGCAGTGGCACCTGGAGACACCTGGATCGGCGGACCGACCGACCTCGGCCGGTGGGCGGTGGATGGTGCCGGTAGGCGGAACAGGCTGCTCGGCGTCAGCGCTCACTGGCTTACTCCCATCGGATCTGGTGCAGTACTCCGGGCCATGAACGGGGCGGCCTCGGCTGCCGGCGCCCCGGTCCTGGCTGTCACAGGCGTAGCGGCGCCGTGGGAACAAGGGGCAGCATGCACGCCACCCGGCGGAGCAGATCGGGCCGACTGCACTGGTCCACCGGTCCACCAGGATTTCCGGGCCGTACGACCGGGATGACACCTGCACAAAGCAGCTCTCCCGTGGCAGCAGCGCGACGTCCCGGACCAGCGTGAAGCACCGTATGCACTGCATTCGGCGGCACAATCCACCTGACGCCAGGGCACGCAGCCGTCCCCTCCGTCGCAACGACGGTGGCCCGGACCACCGGACTCGCTGACTCATGCTGACTCATGACGCCACGATCAATACGAGAGCCACGACCTGTCGGTCCTTCGAAGAGGACCGCCCTGTCCGACGAGGAGTGCCGAGGGTCGCCCGGCGGAAACTCCCTCGCGTACATCGACAGCAAAAGCACTGTAGAAGCGGCTCCTCCCCCGCACCATGGACAGATGTCAGGCCCGCTCCGCCGTGAGTTCATACACCTGCTCGAACGCCACGGCGGGCACTCGGGCGGTTCCACGACTCCACGCGCTTGGCCGAACGGCTGGTGGAGGACGCGTCGTGGTCCGTGTCTCTGATCAGCAGATACGCAGTGCGCGAGCGTAGCTGGGCGGGGCGAAGCGCCCTCGATGCGGGAGTCGGCCCCCGCACTCGGACTGCCGGAGAGCCTCTTGTGCGGCGTTGCGCGCGGCGGTGGCACGGATGGGCCGTTCGGCACGGCACGGAGGTGGCAGCCGCTACCCGGCGGCGCATATCGGTACATTTACCCGCCAGGGCGGACCGGCCTCCCATGCGCGCCCATGGTCGCGCCCGGTGCTCATGAACCTCGCAGGCGAGGAGAACATGTTCGACTTGAGTGCACCGATCGTGACCACATTCCTCGTGTATGCGGTCGCCATGATCGGAGTAGGCGTCTGGGCGTACACCCGCACTCACACCTTCGCCGACTTCGCCCTGGGGGGCCGCAGGCTCAGCGCATTGGTCGCCGCCCTGTCCGCAGGAGCCAGTGACATGTCCGGCTGGCTGTTTCTCGCGTTCCCCGGAGCGGTGTACGCGGCAGGCATCGGCGCCAGCTGGATCGCCATCGGCCTGGCGGTCGGCACCTACCTCAATTGGCGGTTTGTCGCGCCGAGGCTGCGCACGTACACCGAGCGCGCCGAGAACGCCGTGAGCCTGTCGGCCTACCTGGAGGAGCGGTTCGAGGACCGCACCCGGATGCTCAGGATGGTCTCGGCGGTGGTCACCCTCGTGTTCTTCACCGTCTACGTTGCCAGTGGCCTGGTGGCCGGCGGGTTGCTGTTCGAGCATGTCTTCGGCATCCGTTTCGGGCTCGGGGTGGCCCTGATGGCCCTGGTGATGGTCATCTACTCGGGCCTGGGCGGCTTCCTCGCCGTGAGCCTGACGCACGTGATGCAGGCGACGCTGATGCTCCTCGCCCTGCTCGTGGTCCCCCTGACCGGTATCGAGGCCCTCGGAGGCTTCCGGGAACTGGGGCCTGCCCTCGACAAGAAGGCGCCGGGCCTGCTGGACATGGGGGCAAGGGTCAGCTACGCCGACGGGAAGTGGTCGGCCGGCGGGTCGCTCGGCGCCGTCGCGATCATTTCGCTGCTTGCCTGGGGGCTCGGCTACTTCGGTCAGCCGCACATCCTGGCCCGCTTCATGGGCATCCGCAGCACCCGTGCCATCCCCGCGGCCCGCCGTATCGGCACGGGCTGGGTCCTCGTCGTACTCGCCGGCGCCACACTCGTCGGCCTCGCGGGCATCGGGCGGCTCGGCACGCCGCTCCACGACCCCGAGACGGTGTACATCGCCCTGAGCCGCATCCTGCTCAACCCCTGGATCGCCGGGGTGATACTGATCGCCGTATTGGCCGCGATCATGTCGACCGCGGACAGCCAGCTTCTCGTGTCATCCGTCGCGCTCACGGAGGACTTCTACCGCGCGTTCCTCAACCGGCGTGCCTCGGACAGGGCGCTGGTGTGGGTCGGCCGCGGCGCCATCGTCGCGGTGATCCTTGCGGCCTTCGTGATCGCGCTCCACGGCGGCGGGCTGCTGGGCATCGTCGCCTACGCCTGGGCGGGCTTCGGGGCCGCCTTCGGGCCGGTCATCCTCCTCTCGCTGTACTGGCCGCGTATGACCTGGGCGGGAGCCATGGCCGGGATCGTGTCGGGCGCAACCACGGTGATTCTCTGGAAGAAGATCAATCCACTGCTCGGGCCACTCGCGTCGGGCATCTACGAAATGGTCCCGGGTGTGCTGATCGCCACGGTGGCCGCACTGGTCTTCGGCAGGTTCGTCGGCCGGCCGCCGAAACGGGCCTTCTGGCGGATGCCGGGAGGCGGGATGAGCCAGCTGATGTTCACGCCGTTCCTCACCCATGCACCGGTCGGCATGGCCGTCCTGGACACGGATCTGCGCTACGTCTGGGTGAACGAGCCCCTGGGCCGACTGATCCCCCTCGAACAACGACTGGGGCGGCAGGTGGGGGAAGTGCTGCCGAGGCCCGAGGCGGAAGCCTTCGAGGAGCGGATGCGCAGGGTTCTTGAGACCGGGAAACCGGTGCTGGACCACGAGTTCCGCGGCCCCAGCTATACCGATCCCCACCGCACGCGCGCGTACTCCGCCTCCTTCTTCGCCATGAAGGACCGCCAAGGCCGGTACGTGGGCATCTGGTACATGGTCATCAACGTCACCGAGCGCTGGCGGGCCCAGGAACGCCTGGCTCTGCTGAACGACGCCGGTGCCCGTATCGGCAGCACACTGGAAGTGACGCGGACCGCACAGGAACTGGCCGAGGAGGCCGTACCGTCCGTCGCCGAGTTCGTCGCCGTCGACCTGCTGGACTCGGTCATGAGGGGCGAGGAGCCGGCTCCCGGACCGGTCGGCATGACACCCGTCATCCGCCGAGCGGGGCAGCATTCGGTGCGCGAGGGCTGCCCGGAGGCGAGTCTGGCCGTGGGCGAGACGGTCCGGCGTGCTCCCTCGTCGCCCGTGACCCGCTGCCTGCGGGAAAGCAGGACTCTCGTGGAACGGATCCTGGACCGCTCCACCAGCGCCTGGGTGACCGAAGACCCGTCACTGGGCGCCTCCATCCGCGAGTTCGACTTCCGCTCGCTGATGGTGGTGCCGGTGCGGGCGCGCGGCGTCACCCTCGGCGTGGCGACGTTCGCCCGCTCCCGGGACCGGGGCACCTTCGAGGACGACGACGTGCGTCTCGCCGAGGAACTCGTCTCCCGCGCGGCGGTGTGCGTCGACAACGCGCGCCGCTACACCCGCGAGCGCGCAGCGGCCCGCTCCATGCAGCGTTACCTGCTGCCGCAGGAGCTCACGGGAGGGTCCGCCCTGGAGGTGGCGTCGTGGTATCTCCCTGCGGACGCCCCCAGCGGTGTGGGCGGCGACTGGTTCGACGTGATTCCGCTCTCCGGAGCCCGGGTTGCACTGGTCGTCGGGGACGTCGTCGGACACGGCATGAACGCAGCGGCGACCATGGGCCGTCTGCGCACCGCGGTACGCACGCTCGCCAATCTGGACCTCCCCCCGGACGAACTGCTGGCTCATCTGGACGACTTGGTCATCGGCCTCATGGGGCCGGCGGAGGCCGAGGACGAGACCGCGGGTGCCGCGTTCGTGGGGGCCACCTGTCTGTACGCGGTGTACGACCCGGTCAGCAGACGGTTCACGCTGGCCCGGGCCGGTCACCTCCCACCCGTGATCGTCGGCCCCGACGGCACCGCCGACGTCCTCGACCTGCCCGCCGGACCACCACTCGGCCTCGGGTACCTCCCCTTCGAGTCCGTCGAACTGGAGCTGGCCGAAGGCAGTCTCATCGCCCTCTACACCGACGGCCTCATCGAGACCTTCGACCGGGATCTCGACATCGGGCTCTCCCGACTGGGCGACGCTCTCGCGGTGCCCGGGCCGACGCTGGAGGAGATCGGCCTGGGTGCGGTCGACGCCCTGCTGACGGGTCCGCCGTCCGACGACGTGGCCCTACTTCTCGCCCGGACCCGCGTCCTGGCTCCGGACCGGGTCGTGTCATGGAACCTGCCCAGCGAACCGGCGGCCGTGGCGAACGCCCGCAGCCTCGCCGGCCGGCAGTTGGCGGAGTGGGGCATGGACGAGCTGACGTTCACCACGGAGCTCATCGTCAGCGAGCTGGTCACCAACGCCATCCGCCATGCGACCGGACCGGTAAGCCTGCGCCTGATCCGGGACCGCGGCCTGATCTGCGAGATCTCCGACGCCAGCAGCACTTCGCCGCGCCTGCGCCATGCCCGGACCACCGACGAGGGAGGACGGGGCCTACTGATCGTGGCCCAACTCGCCCGGAGATGGGGCACCCGTTACACGATGACCGGCAAGATCATCTGGACGGAGCAGGACATCCCCGCCGACATGGTCGCCCGGTGGTGACCGGGTGAGGCCCTGGCCCGGCCAGCCGGGGGCCGGCGCAAACCGCAGGTCAGAGAGGGAAGCCCACCGGGACGCACAACGGCCCCGCCCCAGGCATTCGCCCAAGTCAGAGCCGTAATGGCGGACGAGTCGGCCTGTACGCCGGGGACAATCGGTGCTTCGCCGGACGACGTTGTGACCTGCGTATATGTAGCGTCGGGACCATCGCAGTGCACATCGCGTGCACGATCACGCGTCACTGCCCGACGCACCGGCACGCGGGCGGGTTCCAACGAGATCACAGTCCGCGGAGGCGGGCAGCGGCGATCATGGTTCCCCTGCTCCTCTTTGCCCGGCCTCGGTACGCGTGACCTGCCGTGATCGGTCGTCTAGGGCGGACTCATCGGCGCTTGGACACATCCGTTCACCTCGGAGCACCAGGGCCGCCGAGGCTGTCCACCGATTCCAGTGCGAACTGATCCAGCAGCCTGGCCCGCGCGTCACGCAGCGAGGCCAGCGCGTCGACCTGGCGTCTCCAGTTCCGGGATGAGGGGCGCGCCGCGTCCGAGGTCGAGTACCGCCCGGGCGCGCAGCTCGACGGCTTGGTGGTGAAGTTCTGTCAGGCGGGTGCGTTCTGATGTCAGCCACGGAGAGGCGTCGAGGTCTGCGTACGGCTCGCCCTGCCACCACGAGAGCGCCTCGCTCAGCGCACTGGCGACCTGGCCGCTGGGTGCGTCGCGCATGGCCGCAAGGGCGTCTTCGAAACGGTGGGCGTCGACGTGCGCCCGTGGGATCCGTAGGGCGTATCGGTACCGACGGTCTCGATGACGTGCGAGCGGGTTCGCGGGGGACGATCCGGTTCAAGGGCGCGGCGCAGTTCGGCGACGAAGGTGCGGACGGTCCCGGCCGCTGTGGGCGGGGGGTCCTCCCAGAGATCATCGATCAGCACCGATAGCGGGACGGCCCGGCGGCCAGCCGCGACCAGTCGTCCCAGAAGCTCGCGGCGACGCAGGCTGCCCACCGCTACAGGGCGGCCCTCGGTATCCCTGGCCTCGATCGGTCCGAGCACCTTGACGACGATCTCCATGTCCTCATTGTCGTCGGCTTCGGGCTGCCGCTGCTGATCCACTGCTAACCCGGCTCTCCGATCCTCCCTGTCGTACACGCATCCATGCGTGAGCGGCAGTACCTCACACGTTTGAGAGAAGGAGACCGGCAACGATGGACATCATCATTCCGGGGTTCGAGACCAGGTCGATCGGTGTGGCTGACGGCGTTGAGCTGAACGCGGCGGTCGGCGGACATGGACCGGCCCTCGTGCTGCTCCACGGATTTCCCCAGACCCACCTGATGTGGCGGCATGTCGCTCCCATCCTGGCCGAGCACCACACCGTGGTCTGCCCCGACCTTCGCGGCTACGGCGCCAGCAGCAAGCCGGAAGCGGTCGCCGAGGACACCTACTCGAAGCGGACGATGGCCGCGGACATCATCGGCCTGGCCGACGCACTCGGAATTGACCGGTTCGTGCTGGTCGGGCACGACCGCGGCGCACACGTTGCTTTCCGGGCCGGCCTGGACCACCCGAATCGGATCAGCCACCTGGGAATCCTGGACATCGTTCCCACTCTGGACACCTGGAACGTCCTCCATGGGGCTGGTGCGGCGGTCGCCTTCCACCTGTATCTGATGGCCCAGCCGCCCGGTCTGCCCGAGCAGATGATCGCCAACAGCGCCGAGACATTCTTCGGCCACTTCCTCGACACCTGGTCCACGAGCTCCGACGCGATACCGGCCGAAGTGCGCGCCGAGTACCTTCGCGCATCCCGGGACGCCGTTCCGTCGATCGTCGCCGACTATCGCGCCACTGCGACCGTCGACGTTGGACATGACCAAGCCGATCTGGACGCCGGCACCCGGCTCACCATGCCGGTGACGGTCGTCCAACAGGACTGGGGCCAACAGCTAGGATTCGACGCCACCGCGATCTGGCAGCCGTGGGTCGCCGACCTTCAGCACTTCACCACCCAGGCGGGCCACTTCATGGCCGAGGAGACTCCGGAGGACATCGCCAGGCTGATCCTGAACCTGGTGAAGCGGTGATCGCCGCGGACAGGCTGGTGCCGGCCGAACCCATCGGAGGCTCTGACGCACTCCGTGCGAGGGGGCCGCAGTGATCCACTCCAACGCCCCACTGAGCACAGAAGGACGACGCAAACTCGTCGAACGGTGCCGGACCCGCCCGATTGCCCATGTCGCCGCCGAGATGGGCATCTCCCGAGCCTGCGCCAGCAAGTGGGTCAACAGGTGGCGCAGATTCGGCGAAGCCGGCCTGCAGGATCGTTCCTCGGTCCCACATCACAGCCCGACTGCCACACCCGACTGGGTCGTCGAACAGATCGAGACCTGGCGACCCTCGTCCACGAAGGGCACCTCTACAAGGGCGACACCTGGCGCGGCTGCAGAGACGCCGCGCTCGAACTCGCTGCCGTCATCAATCGTGGCGTGCTCGCGCCCGCCGTCGCCGGCGGTGAGCCGCGGTCGAATCGCTGCTTGTTCACGCCGACGACCCCAAGGGCGCTGGCGAATGCTCCGGAAAAGCCGTCGCCACCAACCGGTTGGCTGCCATCATCGCCTGTTCCTCGCACCGCGCCGAGCTGACCGCCTTGGCCCACCGCCGTGCGGGCATACAGAGGCCGTGTCCAGCATCTTGCGCCCTGTAGGTGCATCGATGCCTCACGTGTGGTGCCTCTACGGGCAGTTGGCGTCGTAGCACGGCACTCATGAAGACCTTGCGGCACCAACATGTATTGGCCAAGTGCGTGCGATGGGACGGGTGCAGCCAACAGCGCGGATGATCTGCAGGTAGCGGCGCCCGCCTCAGATGTTGCCCGCTGCGCCACGTGGGTGTGATCGCTGCAGCGATCACACCCACCGAACGGGGGTGGCCGGGGAGTGTGATGGACCTGCCATGAGCAGCACCCCTCACTCTACGTACCGTTTCCGATATCAACGGTATTGATCACACATGCGAACAGACTTGGTTTCAGTGCAGTTTGATGCGCAAGCACACGAGAGTGGCTGATATTGACTCAAGAGTTCCGTTCTGTCGAAAAATTCGAGATCTCGTTCGATCTCCCGCTGTACGTTGATTCCCGTCCGTGACCGCTGGTCGCGGTGAGTAATAAAACGGAATCGTCGAATCAGGTACAAGGGAGTTACACATGCTCAGACGCACAAGCGTCGCCATCGCCGCTGTGACCGCGCTCGCTGTGAGTGGTGTCGCCGTCCAGGGAGCAATGGCGACACCCCCGGCACCGCGCACACACTCCGCGGAGGCATTAGCCGGCGTCGGTACTGTGAAGGACGGTCGCGCCCTGTTCGAAGGCCTTGCCTTCGCGCAAGGAACGGTGGCAGAAGAACTGGGCAAGAGCGGAAAGTTCGTAGACATCGCCGCCCTCCGCACAAAGAACAGCACCCCGGAGCAGCGGAAAGCCGCCACGGCACTTCTCAACGCCATTCAGAAGCAGCATCCGAAGTTCTTCAGCAGCTTCTCCGCCAAGCTCCGCTCCGGAGATCCCCGGAAGGTAGAGAGCGCCACCACCGAGGCCGGTCGCATTCTGAAGTCCCTCGCGACGAAGAGTTCCGCCGCCGTCGCTGACGCCGGCACAGGCTCGGGGATGTGCGCCACTGTGGTGCTCGCAATCAACGTGCTCGTCGCGGTCAACCTGGGCGGAGTGGCCAACGTGTCGGTCGCCTTGAATGTGCAGGCATGGAGGGCCGCGGTGAACACGGTCGACTTCTGGTCGTCGCCTCCGAGCGGTTCCAGCTCGCTGTCCAGGGACCAGGAAATCGCCCTGTTGACGAAGACTCTGGCTGCCTGAGCCAGCCCCGCCAAGGGGCCCTCCCTACGCCCAGGGAGGGCCCCGGCTTGCTCCGGATATCACCCTGCGACCGTTCTTTGCGTCAAACGCTCCTGAAGTTGGGATACCGGGATTCCCATGCGCATCACAAAGAGAATTCATATCACCACGGCCGGTGAAGCGTCTCATTCGGCTGCAGTGCCGCGGTCATGGGTATCGACTATTGCCGCCCTGTGGGTAGTCGTGTCCTTGTACGTGGCACAGAGCTTCGTTCCCCACAATGTACTCTCCCTGCCTGCGCAGCACAGCGCCCGCACCGTGGCGACAGTGGTAGCCCCCCAAGGGTGGGCTTTTTTCACCAAGTCGCCCAAGGACCCCGTGTATGCGCCCTATCGATTATTCAAAGATTCCTGGAAGTCGATCTCCCTGACTCCACATTCCAAGGCGTCGAATCTTTTTGGCCTTGATCGCGCTTCGCGTTCTCAGGGGATTGAGGTTGCCCTGATGTTGCACCAGAAAAATGTCAAATGGACCTCTTGTGGGGATTCAAGCACAGTTCAAAACTGTCTGGAACTCGGAGCAAGGAAGGCAACGAAGGCCACCAACTCTTCCCCTTCACCCACGCTGTGTGGCCACGCGGCTGTGGTAGAGGAACGCCCGGTCCCTTGGGCCTGGCGTGACCTGTCCCCTGAGCGCCACACGCCCGAACGAGTTGCGGTCTGGAGTGTGAAGTGCCCATGAGTAGGGAGTATCGATTCGCGCTGCCGTGGACCAACGTCTATGGGCTTGCTCGAACGCTCGTCGCGCTGGGGACAGCAGGAACCCTGGCAGCCTCGAGCTCCGAGACACTGTTCCGGCCCGTGGCCACACTCGGCGAATACCCACTCTGCAGCTCCACTACGGCGGCGAGCGTCTTCTGCCTCTCGCCGCACAACTACACCCACCTGTCCTGGATCAAGTGGGCATGCGTCATCGCCCTGCTCATCATCGCTTCAGGACTCCTCCCCCGGTACACCGCACTGCCGCACGCCTACATCAACTACAGCGTGTTCTCCGGAATAGCGATTTCCGACGGCGGCGATCAAATCGCCTTGATTCTATCCATGCTGTTCGTACTCCCAGCCTTGGGAGACACTCGTCGGTGGCACTGGCAGCCATCGCCCGGGAAACTTCCCATCACGCGCACCACGAGAGTATTTGCGCTTGTTGGCATCAGTGGACTGATGATGTTGCGACTGCAGATGGTCGTCGTCTACCTGCAGGCCGTCATCGCCAAGCTCCCGCACGCGGAATGGCAGGACGGAACTGCCATGTGGTACTGGGGAAGCAATCTGGACTTTGGGCCGGCCCCATGGCTCGATTGGCTGGTCGCACCGATCATTTCCACCCCCGTCGGCGTGGCACTGATGACATGGGTTCCTTTGTGCATCGAGGGCTTCTTGGCGATCTCACTTCTGCTGCCGCAACGGCTCCGGTGGTGGGCGATGGGCGCAGGGATAGCATTTCACTTGTCCATCGCTCTCATGATGGGGCTGTGGAGCTTCGCTCTGGCAATGGCAGGCGGCATCATCGTTCTGTGCCTCCCTCTGGGGGCAACGATGCGAGTTCGTACCCACCCTCACCCGGAGAGCGAAGAGCCCCACCTCGCGACAGCCGCTGAAGAACCCGTGCCGCCGCTGCAGCACCTCTGACGCGAATTGCCGCAACCGAACCCCGCAGCCGTTCCAGCCTCCGGCCTGCTCCCCAGCCGGTCGCCTGGGGCCCGGTGACATTGGGTCTGTGAGCAATCTTCGAGGCGTCAAGAAGCCAGCCTCGACGTCGCGTCGGTCCGACATGAGCCCAGTCCCGCTAGAGATCAGCATGGCCCGGCCTCAGAAGCAGACCGGGCCATGCTCACGCGCCGTTCGATGGGGCTCATGGTCTTCATGCACGAGATCGGTAACTATCCGAGACCAGAGCCAGCAGATCGTGCTCCTCCAGCCCAATGCCCTGGGCGAGGCCGACGAGCTGACGGCATGTCTCCACCACGAGGGCACGATCACCTGGCGATCGACCGCTGACTACTGCGCCACGGCCGCGACGCAGGTCGATGAGGTTCTCCTGCTGGAGCAACTGGTAGCCGCGCAGAACGGTGTGCATGTTGACATTCAGGGTGCCTGCCAGCGCTCGGGCAGCCGGCAGCCGCTCTCCTTTGTGGAGCTTGCCTTCCGCCAGCGCCCGGCGCACCGAGGCGGCGATCTGCTCGGCCAGAGGAACTGACGAGCCGTGATCGATGGTCACCAGCATGTCATTGGCTTCCTGATTTCTGCGGCAAGTAGGAGTTGAGCAGCGAAGCGGCCGATTCGGCATCGTCGATGGTAATGACGAACTGCGTGCCGTTGGCGAGTGAGAGCCACAAGGCATCTCCGCCACGCAGGGAGATTGCGCTGAGGCCCGGGTTCCACCGGTAGCCCCAGCCTCCCACTTCAGTGGCCCGCGTCCACCGTGCTGTCGCTTGCTTGATCCGGTGCAGGGGGAAACGGCGCCGCAGGACAGGTAGTAGTGCCGACGCCACCATGACGCCCCGCTGGTCGACGGTGACCCTGATCGCTCCCGTTAGCAGGAAGGCGGCGGCTACGGTCAGCAGCCAGAGGCAGAGGGTGCGGGCTTCCGGATTGATGAGAGCGATGATCAGAAGGCCGCCCGCCAACACAGTGCCGGTGGCCAACATCCATCCGCAGAAGAGGGACCGGCACCAGACGACTACTCGCCCGGTATCGCTGCGGTCTACCGGTTGGCGCTTCACGAACGCCTCCGGCTGAGCACCCAGCCTATAGCGGCGACAGCCACACCGACTCCGACTGCGATAGCAAGCTGGTACAGGGGGAGCGACGTTGCCTGGCTTCCGGAAGACTGCGTGCTCGCCTGCAGGTCGGCGATGAACCCGTAGGCGGTGGCAGAGGCCAGAGCCCAGCAGAAGACAACGAGTGACCGTTGCCCGCCTGTCCTGTGCTTGATGGAGAAGGCCGCAACAAGCAGACCGACGAACTCGATCACGAAGATCAGGCAGTGCTTTGCAAGCGCCGAGCCAGGTGAGCTGAAGCTGGTCGCGGTGCCATCGGCGGTGAAGTGGGTGGCCACCTTGCTGGGCAGCGCGTCATGAAGCGCTGTGAACGCTAGGGCGACTGCGACTGCTCCCGCCACGAAGGGGGCAGCCACTAAGAGGGTTCGCCTGGCGGCTCCCACCTCGGTTTCACGCTGTGCGCGCATGGTGTAGGTCTCCCGTCCTAGATTGTGAGCATCAGTCTAGAACAATGCATCGCACCCTTCAACACCCTTCACGCCTGCGACTTCTGCCCACCGCGCCCCTGCGGAACCGGTCACTCCCGGCGGCTGATCAAGCCATCCCGAACCTCCGTACTCGATTGCCCAGGTAAGGAGTTGTAGCGTCAATCCGCCCTCCTGGAACTCCTGTTGGTCAGCCACCAAGGAGGGAAGATGTGCCCAACGGAATGATGTCTACATCGACCTCGGCATCACTCTTTTGGCACTGCTGAGGCAGTCATGCCCTGCTCGTCAACGCCAAACCAGCCAGACCACTGGAAGGCCAAAATGAAGATTAAGCGTGTCGCAGTTGCCGTCGCCACCTGCACCGTTCTAGGCATAGCCGGAACATCAGCTGCAAACGCCTTTGCCGCCGCCCCGACTCCTTCGTTAAGCAGCAAAAGGAGCAATTTAGTTGATCACACTGAAGACGGCCGTGCCGTTTTCGCCGGCCTCTTCCTCAACCAGGGAAGGTACTCGGAACAGCTCGCTACGAGTGCCACTGCGGCTACTGGGATCGACGCTCGCGAGGGCCAAAAGCTCGACTCCAAGCATGTCGACAGGCTGCTCAACAGCATCGCGAGGAACGACCCGAACTTCTTCGCAGACTTCTCCCGAAAGGCTCACTCCGGGAATCCGCGTTTGGTTAGGCAAGCGATCGGGGAGGCACACGACCAACTGAGCACCGTTCGCAAGCAGTCGGTGGATGACACCGGCAAAGGCACCGGATCCTGCCTTGCATTGGCCATCTATGCCGTAGTGGTGAAGTGGAAGGTTGCGTACTGGGCCCCCGGCTCCGGTGCCGCTGACCCACTGGAAAACGACCAAGCTGTAGCGAAACTGACTCAACGTCTTGCCGCTGCCTGACGCCTAAGTTCGCTTCCTATCCCAAGGCGGTTTGCCCGGTACTGGAAGCGTCATTCCGCTAGCGACAGCCGGCCCCGAGGGCCTGCTTATTCGGCCATAGCGCAACGGTTTCGCGGCGCGCTGTGCAGCCAGACAGGCAGCAGCCTGGCGCTTGCGGGGCGACGGCTGGTGCCAGAGCAATGGAGGCGCCGGCCCCACACTCTCGTTGTACCGAATCTGGGGTCGTTGGCCCCTACCAGCACTCCGACAGAACCTCTCCTTCTGGGGGTTCTCGTCGACCACGCCAAGCGGCTTCGGACCAGCTCAGAGGCCGGATCATGCCTGAGGGCCCCGGTGCGAGTCGGGGTCCTCAGCGCCGGCGGTCAGTCCAGGCAGCGAATGTGCTGGGCGGACGTTCGACATCGAGCCAGGTGCTGAAGGCGAAGGAGGAGCCGCCGAAGTGCTGGCGGACGTGGGTCTGGACGGCGCCTAGCTTGTGGCGGGACGAAATCGTAGGTGGTGTCTCTCCGCAGCCGCACGCGCAGTCGGAATCGCCGACGTGATCCCCCCTTTGAGGGGCCGGATGTGCGATCCGTCCACGGCGCAGTCGTCCAGGTCCAGCAAGTCCGCGCGGCGCAGTTCGGTCAACAGCGCGGCATGCAGGCGAGGCCAGACGCCCGCCTCGGTCCAGTCTCGCAGTCGACGCCAGGCCGTCACTCCGGAGCAACCCACCACCTCACTCGGTACGTCGCGCCAGGCCACGCCACAGCTCGTCGGGGGCAAGGTTCGCGATCACGACGCTGAAGCTTGCCAGAGAACCCGGTTGAGCAGTCCGGGCTGGCTGGACATATTGCCTGAACCACCCTGCCGCTTCACGGGCGACGTCGACAGCGACCAGCCGGTCATGTTCGATCCCTGCGTGGTCCGCGAGCATCTCCGCGGCGTGCAGCCGGGATCCCAGGTCATGCGTGGGGAGCGCCGCGAACGCGGATATCTCCGCGGTGCCCCGGTCGTCCCCGAGGTCCACCAGCGCCCGGGCGGCCCGCAGCCGGTCGAACGGGTCGCGCCGCTCGTCGCGAACCACCGCGAACAATTCCCGCCTGGCCGCCCGCAGCACCCGCCGGGGGAGGGCGGCGCCCTCGCTGCTCAGCCGGGCGACGTACTGGGCGCCGTTCAGCTCCTTGGCCCAGTGCGCGAGCAGCCGCGCGAACCCCGGACGGCCGGACCAGGAGGAGACGAGGAAGTCGACGTAGGGACTCTCGGCGGCGGCCAGCGGGGCCACTCGGCGTCTGCGCGGCCAGCCGCCGACGATCGAGCGGTAGGCGGTCCGGTTCCGCTCGGGGTCCCCGACCGTGGCCTGTGCCGCGAGGTGTTCGAGCAGCGTCTGGTGGACGAACTCCAGACTGCCGCCCCGCCGGACGACCAGCCCGCCGCGCAGCAGTACCTCCTCGCACAACGCGCTCCACCGCTCGGGACGGAGCGAGGCGGGCCGCAGGTGGCCCGTCCACCGTTCGATCAACTGCCGCTCGGGGGTGATGTCTCCGCAGTACTTGGCCAGCGCCAGCTCCCGCAGGACGTGATCCGTCAGGGCGCCGAGTCATTCCGCCGCGCGGGCCCCCTCGGCGCCGTAGCGGTCCAGCACGGCGTGCGCCTGCTCCAGTACGTTGGCCCGCTCGCCGTACTGCTTGGCGCGGAGCAGGTCCATGAACCGCGTGTACAGCGCCCAGCGGCCCCGGGGCAGCGGCTCCTGGACGGAGTCGGCGTGCAACTGGCAGAGCATGGTGGCCATCAGAGGCACCGTCGCCAGGTGTCGCACACTGGGGATCCTGACGTGATCCAGGAATGCGGTGGTCCTCGCCTCTGGCTCCGGTAGGCCCAGGGCGGTGAACCAGGCGCGGGCGAACCCGGGCAGCTGCTGGAGGTCGAAGGGCAGCAACGAGTAGCAGCGGAACCGAGGTTCCGGTAAGTCCCGGACGTCGAGGGTGGGCCTGGTCGCCAGGACGAACCGGACAGATCGAATGCAGGGACGGCAGCGAGTCGGTGCCGGGCGGCGGCGAGGATGGCGCGAAGATCGACCTCCGGGACCCGGTCGGTGAAGTCGACCCCCTGCGTGTTCCGGTGCATCGGGCACCAGGTCCAGGCCGTCGATGCCGGCCAGGGCGCGCCGGTAGTCGGCGGCCTGGCGGTGCAGGCGGGGCACCTTCTGGAAGGTGAAGTGGAAAGTGAAGAAGCGGCTTCCCGGGCCCCAGCCGGGCCGCCACCACCAGTGGTTGGCCATGCGGTTGGTGTCTGCCACGGGCCGCATCCCATCAGTCGACCACCCCTCCGGCCAGAGGGCCCGGCGCGCCTGGCGGCAGGCTGAAGCGGCGGGGCGCGGATTCGAGACACCAGTGCTCAACCGCCGCTTGCAGGTGAGCTCGCTGCCCGCCCGACATCGCGGACCGGGTCACGTCGCCGGCGAACTCCCTTAACCTCGACTGCCGATCGTCGGCGACGCGCCATTCGACAGCTACGCCTGCCGGGCCGCTCGCCAGCATGCGCGCAGGGCCGTGGCCGTGCCGACGGCCAGCCGACGGTCGAAGGTGGCCAATAGTGAGGTGACCGTGGTGGATTCGATGCCGAGGGTGTCGGCGGTGGTGGTGATGCTCAGTCCCATGACGCGGTGCAGGACAGCAGCATCGGCTTCCGCGGCGGGGACAAGGGAGTGCAGGGCGCTCGCGGGGGTGTTGGCGGGGGTGTGGGCGCGCTGGACGCGGTGGGTGAGGGCTTCCCACGCGATGGCGGTGGTGCGGTGGCCGGCCAGTGCCTGGGTCCAGGAGGCCGCCAGATCACCCAGGGCACGCCGGACGACATCGGCCGCGGTGTCGTGATCGCCGAGAAGGTGCTGGACGAATCGCTGGTAGATCTCGTGGTGGAGCTGGCAGAACGCTGCGAAGTCGGCGGGCAGGACCACGGTGATGGCCTGCTCGCCGAGCGGGGGGTGCACGGGGGTGGTGTGCGGGCTGGAGCCGTCGGCGGTGAGTGAGGCGGGCGGCATGGTTCCCCCAGGTGTTCGGTACGGAGTGCGGTGTCGGTGGAGTGGGTCAGCCGAAGGCGGCAGCCGGCCAGGACGGCCCCTCTCCGTCGCTGCCGTGATCGGCGGCCGGGGGCAGGGATCTGAGGTGTTCCCACAGCGGGCGGATGGCTTGCTGGTCGCCCCGCAGCGCCGTCGTCAGGTCCCTGACCACCGGCCAGCGCAGGTAGTAGTCGGTAGGGACAGCGTCGGTGCTGATGACCAGGAGGGCCTCGGCCGCCCGGGCCGTGAGGTGTGTGGTCTTCCGGAGGCGCGGGAGGTCGGGACTGGATGCGGCCAGGTACATTCCGCGCAGGGCCGCTTGAAGGGTACGGACCGCTTCCGCGTAGTTGCGAGCGGGTGGGGTCTGCAGGGAGTGGGCCCGATTCCACAAGAACATCAGATCTTCCGGGTCGGCCTCGCAAGCGAGGGCGAAGCGCTTGGTGACCTCCCAGGTAGGTGTCCGCTCTCCGGAGGTGATCCGGTAGATGTACGAGGCCGACACCCCGGTGAGGTAGGCCAGGCTCCCCACCGTGTTCTTACTGGTGCGCCGCAGGTAGGACAGCGCACACGAGAGCGGGTAGCCGGCCTGGCCCGGTAGCAGCGGGTGCGCTGACGAAGGAGTGGCGCCACCGAGGTTCTTGGGCACTGCTGGCTGGCGAGGGCGGGCAGGTCCCCGTTCCATGCGGGCCTTGAGCATCTTGTCCACTCTCTCCCGCGAGTAGTTGGTCTTGAGGGTGCTTTCAGCCGCCCCCATCACTTTCGCGACGTCCTTCCAGATGGCGCCGTCGGCGAGGGCTTGGCGTACGGCGACCGCGGTGATGTCCTCCAAGTCGCGCCGCAGGGCGACGCAGATCTGCAGCATCTCCAGCGGGGCCGCCTGGACCGGACGTTGGGAGTTGTTGGCCATCGCCTGGGCCTTGCTCAGTACGGCCCGGGAGAGGCGTACCGAAGCGGCGCCGTAGGAGGGTGGGCTGGAGGGGGTGGAGGTACGGCGTCGGTAGCTGGCGCTGCGGCAGCCACCGCTGCAGTAACGGGGAATACGGCCGGTGGAATGGGGGCGGGGAAAGACACGCTGGCATCGTTGGCAGCGAAGGGGGCGCTCGTTGTTCCTCATCGACTATCCGTGTGAGAACAGGGATGCGTGAACACGTCGGTTGTGTTCATCCGCAGGAGGGGTTTTCGTGACGTGACAGCAGTGAATATGTCGCTGCCAAACGCCACGAAACGGCCCGCGTACGGGTGCGGGCTCGGCTCAGGCCCGGCCCGGCCCGGCCAAGGGAGCGGCGGGACAGGCCGGGCGTGAAGGCCTGTCAGCTGTGGCGCTGTGAGCGATGACGGAGGTAGGACCGGTTTGCCACGTAGGCGAGCGGCGTCAGCACCACGATCGCGGGCCCTGCTGCCGGCCCGTGGATGAGGACGAGACCCAGTGCGGCGACGGCGAGGAAGGCTCCGCCGGCGATATTGACAGTCGTGTCGACAAGTCCGGGAGTTTGGCGCTCGGGCGTACGGCGCATGCTAATTTCGAACCCGCTGGTCAGTGAACCGGCAGGACGCGAACAGGGGCGCACTCTCTCTCCTTGCTTCGTAGTTGCAGATGAACGAGAGGGCCCTGCGGGATGGTTGGACGCCGCCACAGGGCCCTTTCGCATGCCGAACATACCCCCTCGCATAAACAGAGAGCGACGAGTTCGTCACGAAAGCGGGTTTGAGGTTCATCGGCCACACGAAAGCAACACCAGCTAACGACAAGCTGGGTAGCGTCGCGGGATTTTCCTACATCAGCGGGGTCAACTAGTCGAACTTTGCGATAAACGACCGCAAATGACGTTGTGTCGATATAGTGCCCCGCTACCGGGTGCCCCCATCATGCCCCACTCCGAGAACGACCGTACGGCGCTCTCCGAAGTTGCTCCCCACGCCAAGACCGGCCCCCGACCACACCCCCGGCCTTCGCTCCGCGAACATCCGGAGTCCACGCGCGGCCGCCGACTGTGACGTGATCTTCCTGAACTAGCCCCTTGGCAGTGACACACGCGGTAGGACGGTGTGTGCACAACTGCTCGGGGAGGACTTCATGGACAGCGTTCGCGTGATGGTGCTGATCGTGATCGGTTGCGCGACATGGGTGGGATGGCAGCTCTACAGCTTCCCGGGCGGCTGGGCCTTCGCCTTCGGTACACAGCACGCCGGGGAACGACAGCACCTGTCCGAGGCGCGCAGAAAGATGCGGGAGGCAGAGCGCAGTTCATACCGCAGGGTGGCAGCAGCCAAGGAGCAGCAGCACAGCACGCAGGCCCTGTTCGAGGAGCGGATCCGCCGTGCAGAGACGACTCTTCAGCGTATGAGCCAGCCCGGCCGGGGAGAGCCGGTGGAGCAACAAGGCGCCGCGGTGCTCCACCAGCACGTACTGCTGATCGCCGGCGAAGAGATCCCTCTCGCCGGGCTGCGCGTCCGCTTCGAACAGGCTCAGCACAAGAACCACATCTACGTGACGCGGCTAGACGGCACGGTCCATTGGACGCCGTTTCCGCACGCGGAGCACGAGGAGGACGGCGTTCGCCGCTTCGCCGTCCGCATCGAGAACGCTGTGGCGGCGGAGAACGCCTTCCGCGCGCAGCAGAAGGCGTTGATCACCCAGGCCGAGAAGGAGCTGCAGGAGGCCCGCGCCGACACCGGAGCGCGGGACGCGGCCCGCCTTCACCTCACCCAGATGACCACACTCCACCAGCACGACCGCCAGCGGAAGGCCGCCCGGGCGGAGCTGGAGGCCGCCCGCAAACGGTGGCAGAGCATCACCGGAAAGTTGCCGCACTGACTGCAGGCGGCTCCATGGCCTCGATAACCCGCCCCCAGGACTGTGCCACGCAGCCGTTCGCGGTCGGCCATACTTCCGTACAGGTCGGGTGCGCGCCTTTCCCGTACCGCCGGCGGCACAGCTCGACTCATGCCTTCCCTGCCTACGGACTGCTGGAGCTGACGTCGCCGCCGTCGGCACAGAGTCCGGGCCTTCGGAGTGAAGGCACGCAGTTCCCGCGACTCCAGCGGCCACCCCAGCCCCCAGCACAGCTGCGCGATCGACGGGCCGTGGCCGTGGTCGGCCCACCAGGAGGCGGCCAACTCAGCAGCGCGGGGGCCGCGGTCACGGCTCCCCAAGGTCCATCCCCGCGGGTGCGGGGAGCAG
>NZ_SDIG01000044.1:0-39664 GCF_004122755.1 Streptomyces sp. TM32 | reverse complement strand
CAGTCCGATGGCGACCGCGCAGCCGGCGAAGAAGCCCCGGGGCTTCTTCGCCGGCTGCGCGGTCGCCATCGGACTGTGCTGCACCTGCAAGCTCTGCTGTGCGGAGGAGTACGAGGGCCCGTGGTCGCGGAAGAAGCGCGAGGGGTGCTGCCAGGACTGCGACTGCTGCGACTGCAACTGCGACTGCTGTGACTGCTGCAGCTGCTGCGACTGCTGACGCCTGGCCCCTGCTCCTGACCCCTGGTCCGGCCATGACCCTGGCCGTCGGGCGGCCATGACCGTGCCATGGCCGCCCCGTTCGGTCAGGCGCCCGGTGGGATCCGTGACGGGCGGCCGGAGCCCCGGGTCAGCTGGTACCCGTAGATACCGGCGAGGGCCGCGAGCAGTCCGCCCGCCGCCGTCCAGATCCAGCGGTCGGACCACCAGCCGGACGACCAGCCGCCGTCCGGCTCGCTCATGGCCGCGGGCCGTGCGGCCGGGCTCTCCTCGTCCTGCGGCGTGGCGGTGGAGGCGCCGGGCACCAGGGGCGCGGCGAGCGTGCCGTCCACCGCCCGGGCGCCGCCGGTGTCGGCCGTGGTGGCGTCGACCTCGGCGTGTACCGGCAGACCGAGGTCGTCCTTCGGCAGATCGACCACCGTCAGCCGTATGTAATAGCTGCCCGGCAGCGGGTCGTTGGCCCACGGTTCCGCCCAGGCGCGGACCGTGCGCAGCGTGCAGGACAGCTCGACCGAGCCGGTGTCCTTCGCGGCCGTCCTGGTCTGGGCGCCGTAGGTGCAGGCCTGGCGTCGGCGCAGCCCGTCGTAGACATCGAGCTGCCAGGTGGCCGCGCCGTGCCGGGCGGCCTGCGGCAGGGTCACCTTGGCCTTGACGGTGGCGCGCTGCCCGGCGTCCACGGGCAGCACCCAGTAGAGGTAGTCACCGGTGGAGGCGCTGGCCGTGGCCGTCTGGTCCGGCCTGATGGCGGTCGCCGTACGGAAGGAGGTGCCGGCCTCGGTCGGCGCGGCCGCCTCCGCCCCTGCACTGCCGCTCGGCGAGGGGGAGGGGGTGTCGGCGAGGGCGGTGCCCGCCATGCCGAAAAGGCCGGCGCTCGCCAGCGCGGCGGTCATCAGCGTGCGTACGGTACGCATCAGTTGGTCCTCCAGACGGTGACGCGCCAACGGGAGATCCAGCCCCACAGCAGACCGGCCACCAGCCCGGACAGGGCCAGGGTGATCAGCAGCCACCAGCCGTGGCCGAGCCCGAAGAAGGCGGCGTCGGAGGCGTCGGAGGGGCCGTCCACCAGGTCGACGGTCAGCTCGACCGGCAGGCCGGGGTCGGTCTTGACCGAGGCGGGTGCCGAGAAGGAGTTGCTGACCTGGAGACAGACGGTCTCCGCCGCGGGCGTGTCCTCGTCCGCGCCATCGCTGGGTGCCTTCGGATAGCGCAGCCCGGAGGAGATCACATCCGTACGGCCGTTGCCCGCCTCCGAGCCGCGGACGATCTCCCGGCCGTGCACGGTCGAGGCCCGCAGCAGGACCCCGTAGTCGTTGTTGACGGCGCGGTCGGCGGCGACGCTGACCGACGCACGCAGTTCCTGGCCGGGCCGGACGTCGACCCGGTACCAGCGGTGCTCGGCGAACTTCTCGCGGTCGCTGTAGAGACCGGGCTTGAGCTTGGGAGCGCCGGTGCAGTCCGCCGCCCCCTCGGTCGCCTCGGGAGTGACCACCGGATGGGCGGCCCGGTCCACCAACTGGTGTACACGGTCCCGGAGTTGCTTGGTGTGTTCCACCGAGGTGTAGGTACCGCCGGTCGCCTCGGCGATACAGCTCAGCTGGTTGCGGGTCTTGGCGTCCGGCAGCAGCCCGAGGGTGTCGACGGTGAGATGGATCCCCTTGGCGGCGATGTCCCGCGCCACCTGGCAGGGGTCGAGCGGGGCACAGGTGTCCTCGCCGTCCGTGATGAGGACGATCCGGCGGCTCGCGTCGCCGCCCTTGAGGTCGTCGGCCGCGCCCAGCAGGGCGGGCCCGATGGGCGTCCAGCCGGTGGGGGTGAGCGTCGCCACCGCGGTCTTCGCCTCGGTCCGGTCGAGCGGCCCGACCGGGTAGAGCTGACGGGTGTCCTTGCAGCCGACCTTCCGGTCCTCGCCGCGGTAGTTGGCGCCGAGGGTACGGATGCCCAGCCGGACGTCGTCCGGCACCGCGTCCAGCACCTCGTTGAAGGCCTGCTTGGCGGCGGCCATCCGGCTCTGCCCGTCGATGTCGCGGGCCCGCATCGAGCCGCTGACGTCGAGGGTCAACTCGACCTTGGGAGAAGAGTCCGCATCCGGTTCACCGGCGGCGAGGGCGGGTGTGGGGAGAAGCGCGACGGTCATCGCGGCGAGCAGGCCGCACACCCCGGCCGCCAGCCGTTTTCTTGTGATCATCGACGGATCGTATGGAGAAACGTCCCGCAGTCCAAAACGGTTGTCGGGCCGGGGGGCGGCAACAAGCCGGTGGGCGGTAACGACCCGGCGGGCGCGGGCCGGTGGCGGCGACCGAGGCGCCCGGCGGGCCGGGAGCGCGCCCCTGGCCGGCCCCACCCGGGCGGCGCGCCCGCTCGCCCCCTACGACCTGCTGCCGACGAAAGCGCATCGGCCATTGCGGTCGGCGCACGGTCTCGCTTACCGTCGGCACACCACCTCCCACCGATTGCCCACACGTCCCAACCAGTGGGACCCGATGCGGTGTTGAAGGAGCGGCACATGGCAAGGAAGGTCACACGGCAGGGGCCGGCATGACGGACCGGGCGGCGCCCGCCCCCGACGACGGAAGCCCCTGATCCGGGGAGTCGTTTGTCCGGTACTCCCTCCCCTTGAGCAGACCGCCCTGCCGTGCCCGCGGGGGGCGCCGCATCGCCCTGGAGCTCACCCATGCATCTGGCCACCCTCACCCATCAGGGGCGCCGCAGGCTCGTCGGCCGGCTCGCGCCGCAGCACCCCTGGCGGCTGGCGCCGCCCTCCGTCACCCTGGCGGAGGTCATCGCCGGCGGCACCCTGCCCTGGTCCTGGAGCGAACTGCCCATCGGTACCGACCCGGTGCCGGCCCTGCCCTACCGGCCGGGCGCGCTGTACGGCGTCGGCCCGAACTACCCGGAACGCCTCACCGAAATGGGCTGGGAGCGGCCCACCGAGCCCATCCTCTTCCCCAAGCTCTCCTCCAGCGTCATCGGCAGCGGCGAGGCGATCGTCTTCGACCCGGGCCTGACCCAACGCGTCGACTGGGAGACCGAGTTGGCCGTCGTCATCGGCAGCGAGGCCCGCCGGGTACCCGAGGCGGACGCGCTGCGGTACGTCTTCGGCTACACCGTCGCCAACGACATCTCCGCCCGTGACCTGCAGGAACGCGACGGGCAGTGGATGCGGGGCAAGGGCCTGGACACCTTCTGCCCCTTGGGGCCCGTGGTCGTCACCGCCGACGAGATCCCCGACCCGCACCGGCTGCGGATCCGCACCCGGGTCAACGGCGAGACGGTGCAGGACGGTACGACGGCCGACATGGTCTTCCGCATCCCCGCGCTGATCGCCTACCTCAGCCGGTTCTTCACCCTGCGGGCGGGCGACGTGGTGCTGACCGGAACCCCGGCCGGCTGCGGCGACTTCATGCGGCCGCCGCGCGCTCTGCGGCCGGGCGATGTGCTGGAGTCGGAGGTGGAGGGGATCGGGTGCCTGGTCAACCCGGTGCGGGGCGGTGTGCGCGACGGCACCGGGGCCGGGGCCGACAGCCCGGGATATCAGGAAGCGGCCGGCAGATAGCCGAGATCGTAGGAGAGTTCCCGGCACACCTCGGCCACCAGCGGCCCGTACGCCGGAATCAGCGGCCCCATCCGCTCGGCCACCCCGGCCACGCTGATGCAGGCGACCGGCATCCCGGTGTGGTCATGGACGGCGGCGCCGCAGCAGCAGCTCGACTCGTCGAAGTCCCGCAGGTCCTGGGACCAGCCGCGCGCCCGGGTGCGCTCGATCTCGGCATGCAGATCCGAGACCGTGGCCGCGGTCACCGGTGACAGCGGGTCACGGACCAGCTCGATCAGGGTGTCCTCCAACTTCTGCTGTGGCAGCGCCGCCAGATAGGCGCGGCCCAGCGAGGTGGAGTGCAGCGGGCGGGCCGCGCCCAGCTCCGCGGTCACCGTGGCCGGCCGGGTACCGCGCTCACGATGGACGAACACCATGGTCAGGCCGTTGGGCACCCCGAGGCTGACGGTTTCCTGGGTGAGTTCACCGAGCTTGCGCAGGGCGGGCGCGGCCGCATCCCGCAGCGTGGTCGAGGCCACCGCCGCGGACGCCAGCCGTACCGCCGCCGGTCCCAACTGCCACCGGGAGGTGGCCGGGGCCTGCGTCAGCCAGCCCTGTTCCTGCAACCGGTCGACCAGCCGGTACGCCGTACTGCGGGTCAGCCCCAGGGCCTGGGCGATGTCCGCGGTGGAGATGCCGCGGTGGCGCGCCACATGGGTCAGGATCGCCAGCCCCCTGTCCAGCGCGCCCGCCGCCCGCTCGCCCGCACCCCCGCCGCCGGATGCCCGGCCGGACTCCGGCGTCACTGCCTTGCTCATTGTCGCCTTCGGCCCTTCCCGGTTCCTGCTGTGCATCCGACTCGCCGGTGACCCTAGCCAGCCAATTCCGGCCCTGTCACTGGGACTTGTGCCGCACTTATGGCAATTACGGCGTTCAACTAACCCACTGAACGAGATTCTGTCCCAATGGGTGGGACTGTCAAGTGGTGCGGCGGGGGAGGGGAATTCCGTGCTGCACGGTGGGAGCACGGACAGGAAGGTGCCCTGCATGGTGAGTGGCGAGCGAGTGGCGAGCGACCACTGGCCATTATTTGACGGTGACGCGTGGCGAGCGCCGGACGCGCCGTTTGGGCGTGCCGTCGGACGCCCCGCCGGACGAGGACGGAATCCGCAGCCGGCCCGTCGCGGCGTCAGGTGACCGCCTCACGCCGGGCCCGCCGCGGTGTCAGCCGACCGCCACGGCCATCCGCCGGACGGCCTCGGTGAGCAGTTCGGGAGAGGTCGCCAGGTTGAGCCGCAGATGGCCGGCGCCGCCGGTGCCGAAGAGCGGACCGGAGCTGAGGGCCACCCTGCCGCGGTCGAGGAAGACCGCGGCAGGGTCGTCGCCGAGGTCGAGCGGGCGGCAGTCGAGCCAGGCGAGGAACGTCCCCGCGGCCGGCCGGTAGCGGATCCCGGGCAGCCGTTCGGCCAGCAGGCCGGCGAGCAGCCGCCGGTTGTCGTCGAGCCCGCCGCGCAGCGCGTCGAGCCAGTCGCCGCCGTCCCGCAGCGCGGCGGTGTGGGCCAGGATGCCGACGTGGCTGGGGCCGTGGCTGACCTCTTCCGGAAGGCGGGCCAGGTCGTCGGCAGCGGCGGGGCCGGCAACGGCGAGTGCGGCCTTGAGACCGGCCAGGTTCCACGCCTTGGACGCCGACATCAGCGAGAGGCCGCCCTCCGCCCCCGGCACGCTCAGATAGGGCACGAAGGTGGCGTCGAGGGCCACCACCGGCGCATGGATCTCGTCGGCGACGACCCGTACGCCGTACCGGTCCGCCAGCGCCGCCACCGCCGCCAGTTCCTCGGAGCTGTGCACCGTGCCCGTGGGATTGTGCGGACTGCACAGCAGATACGCGGCGCGACCTCCGCCCGCGGCGGCGTGCCGGAAGGCCTCCTCCAGTACGGCGAAGTCGATCCGCAGGTCCTCGCCCAGCGGCGCCTCCACCACGCGCCGGTCCATGTGCGTCACGAACTGGTAGAACGGCGGATAGACGGGGCAGTTGACCACCACCGGGTCTCCCGGGCCGGTGACCAGCTTGAGCATCTCGACGACGCCCAGCATCACATCGGGCACGATCGCCGTACGCTCCACGGCGAGCCCGGCCCAGCCCCAGCGCGCCCGGGCGAAGTCGGCCAGGGCGCGGGCGTAGGAGGTCCCCGCCGGGTAGCCGGTGTCGCCGCGGGTCACCGCCTCCGTGACCGCCTGCACGACGGGGGCGGCGAGCGGCACATCCATTTCCGCCACCCACAGGGGCAGCACGTCGTCCGGGTAGGTGCGCCACTTCATGCTCGTGCGCAGTCGCAGCTCGTCGAGGGTGAGCCGGCGCAGTGGGTCGGGGTGGTCAACGGCGTCGTGGGGCGCTTGGTCCATGAGGCCAAAATAGGCACGATCCGTCCGACTCGGCAGGGGAGCGGCAGGGGCGGTCCGTCGGCGCGATCGCCACCGGGGTGGGGCTCAGACGGCGGTGAGAATCAGAGCGGCCTGGTCATCGGGGGTGGAGGGCCCCGCGAAGGCGGTCACCGCGGCATTGACCGCTGCGATGAGGCCGGCGGCACAGGAGGAGTCGGCCCTCAGCAGGGCCTCGGTCAGCCGGTCCTCGTCGAAGAACTCGCCGGCGGACGAGCGCGCCTCGGTGATGCCGTCGGTGACCAGGACCAGGCTGTCGCCCGGAGACAGTTCGACCCGGCACGGGGAGCCGTCGAATTCCGGGCCGACCCCCAGGAGCAGGCCCGACTGGGCGAGTTGCTCGACGGTGCCGTCGGTGCGGCGGACGAGCGGGGGGACATGGCCGGCGCGCAGCAGCTCCAGGGTGAGCGGGGAGGTGCCGGGCAGCAGCTCTCCGTAGACGAGCGAGACGAAGTGGTCCGCGCTGACCGAACTGCCGGCCAGCGCGTCGTCGATGGCGCGGACCACGGCCGCCGGGTCGCGCAGCAGACGCGCGGCGGCGCGTGCGGTGTGGCGGACCATGCCGGTGGTGGTGGCGGCGGACGCGCCGCGGCCGCACACGTCGCCGATCATCACCGCCCAGCGGTCACCGGGGAGCGGGAAGACGTCGTAGAAGTCGCCGCCGACGTCGAGCCCTTCGCCGGCCGGGTGGTAGGACGCCGCCAGCTCGGCGCCGGGAATCCTGGGCAGCTCCGGAGGGAGCAGGCCGGCCTGCAGCTCACGGGCGAGCTGGACGCGGTCGGAGAACTGGCGGGCGTTGTCGGCGCTGACGGCGGCCCGGCTGGCCAGCTCCTCGGCGAGGGCGACGATGTGGCCGTCCAGCGGCCGGCCGGTGGCCAGCAGGGTCAGCACGCCGAAGGTGCGGCCGCGGGTGGCCAGCGGTACGCAGACGTAACCGGTGGTTCCGGGGATCCCGGAGCGGGCGCCGCGGGCGGCGCCGGAGTGGTCCGTCTCCGTGCGGCCGGTGGCCAGGACGTGCGCCACCGTCTCGTCGACCCGGTCGCGTACGGCGGGGAAGGCGAGGAGATCCTCGTCGGAGCGGGTGGTGGCGGCGACGGCGATCCGCCGGGTCCGGCCGTCCTCCAGCACATGGACGGTGCACAGCGGCGCCAGGGTCGGCACGGTCAGCCGGGCCAGGCCCTGCAGGCAGTCGGTGAAGTGCGGCTCGCGGGTGATGGCGGTGCTGGCGTCCAGCACGAAGGCCAGGTCCTCCCGGGCCTCCTTCTCCCGGTCCTGGGCGGCGCGGCCCGCCTCCTTGGCCTGGTGGCGCTCGATGGCCAGGGCCGCGATACGGGCGAACGCCGAGCTGAGGGTCACGTCCTTGTCGTTGGGGGCCTTGGGGGTGCGGTGGTACATCGCGAAGGTGCCCAGCAGCCGGCCGGACGCACCCATGATCGGGGTGGACCAGCACGCCGCGACCCCGGCCTGCTCGGCCAGCTCGCGGTAGTCCTCCCACAGCGGGTCGGTGGCGATGTCGGCGACGATCACCGGCCTCCGCAGAAAGGCGGCGGTACCGCACGACCCCACGCGCTCACCGATCTCGATGCCGTCGACCGCCGCGTTGTAGAAGGAGGGCAGGCTCGGTCCGGTGCCGTGCCGCAGATGCCGGCCGTCGGCATCGGCGAGCAGCACCGAGACGATCATGTTCGGCGACAACTCCTCGATCGCCAGCGCCATACCGGTCAGGATCTCGCTCAGTGGGGCGTCCCGCGCGATCCGCTCCAGCAGGACGCGCTGCTCGGCCGCGAGAAGCTGGGCGTGGTGGTACGTGGTGGTCTCCACCGCGATCACGATCACCCCGTCGACCCGGCCGACCGCGTCCCGGCGCGGCTCGTAGGTGAAGTCGAAGAACCCCTCCCGCTGTGCCCCTGGCGCACCCAGCACCAGCCGTCCGGCGCGGGCCCGGTACGCGGTGCCGGTCCGGTACACGGTGTCGAGCCGGTCGAGGACGCCCTGCGCGGCCAGCTCCGGGATCAGCTCACCGAGCGGCACCCCGATGCGGCTGCGGTCGCCTCCGATCGCCTCGAAGAACGCCGGATTGGCGGCCTCCAGCAGATGGTGCGGGCCGCTCAGCGCAGCGAAGATCACCGGCGCCTGATCGAAGAGGTCCTCGTACTCCTCGCTCCGCAGAGACGGGGGCCCGGGGTGCGCGGTGACCGCGTCGAGACGGTCCGAATCCAGGGACATGACATGGCCCTCTCTTGCACACACCGACACGCGGTCGAGTCACCTCCCACTGTGTCACACCGCCGCGCGGAGTCCAGGCCGTATCTGTGCTGGTCACCGTACGGATCCGGTCGGCGACACACAGCGCAGGGGGGAAGGCGGGGTACGGGGTGCCGGGAGGGGAGGGAGCCGCGCGGGCTCCGGGGCGCCGGGGTCCGTTCGGTGTATCCACCTCCCGCCGCGGCAGGATCGCGCCTGAAATATCCCAATGCTTCCGTACTGTCCTGGTGGCCGGACTGTCCTCGTGGCCGGTGCCACCGTCCCGTGGCGCCGGTGAGGTCGTCCGGCAGCTCACCGCGCGGTGCGCAGGCTCCGTCCGGACCGCCCGCGACATCCGAGGAACCCCCTGTGATCGAACTCGCCCCGGACCGACTCCCGGCTCTCACCCGCTGGTTCGCCGCCGATGCCCCGGGGACGGCCGCGCTGGCCGAGCATGTGCGGGCCACCGGAACCGGCCGCTGGTGGGCCGACCGCGCGGTCGAGCCCCGCACCGTGGCCGTGGCCTGCGCCGGTCATGTGCTGCTCCGCGGCGATCCGAGCGCGCTGGCCCCCGATGCCCTCGCGGTCTTCGACGCGCACTACGTACGGGCGGCCGGCTGTTTCCTGCCGGCGCTGGGCAACACCTTCCGGCAGATCGTGCCGTGGGAGCGGATGCTCTTCGTGCACCGGGTGCCGGCGGCGGTGCCGCGCCCGCCGCACGGCGTGACGGTGCGCAGACTGGCACCCGAGGACGCGCCGGCGCTGACCGTCCTCACCGCGGACGCGGCGTGGCTCCACGCCAGCTGGGGCGGCCCCGCCGGGCTCGCCGCCTCCGGACTCGGCTGGGCGGCCCGCTACCGGGGCCGGATGCTCGCCGTCGCCTGCACCTACGTCCACGGCACCGCGTACGAGGACGTCGCCTGCTTCACCGACCCCGCGCACCGCCGCCGGGGCCTGGCCCTGGCCTGTGTGACCGCCCTGTGCCGGGACATCGCCGCCCGCGGCCACACCCCCAGCTGGACCTGTTCCCGCGACCACCGCCCCAGCCGGCTCCTCGCCTGGACCGCCGGCTTCCGGCTGCGTCACGAGTACGTGCACTACTTCACCGGACAGCCGGCCCACCAGGGCGCCGGGCTCCCCGTCTGACCGCCCGGCCGCACGGCACCTGGGCCCGGAGCCGGGGAAGCCGGGGGTCCGCCCGCCGAGAAACCCCGGCCGTCCCGGCCTAACCTGGGGGAATGGGCGGTGACTTGCTCACGCTGTTCCTCTGCGGTGACGTCATGCTCGGCCGTGGCGTCGACCAGATCCTGCCGTATCCCGGAGACCCGGCGCTGCGCGAGGGCTACTCCCGGGACGCCCGTGACTACGTCGCGCTGGCGGAGGCGGCGAACGGTCCCGTGCCCCGTCCGACCGCCTTCTCCTGGCCGTGGGGCGAGGCGCTGCCGGTGCTCGACGAGGCGGCGCCCGCCGCCCGGGTGCTCAATCTGGAAACCAGCGTCACCCGGTACTCCGACTTCGCACCCGACAAGGCGATCCACTACCGGATGAACCCGGCGAACCTGCCGTGCCTGGCCGCCGCCCGCCCGGACGTCTGCGTCCTGGCCAACAACCACGTCCTCGACTTCGGCCGCCGCGGCCTGGCGGAGACCCTCGCCACGCTGGCGGAGGCGGGGCTGCGGACGGCCGGTGCCGGCGCGGACGACGCCGCCGCGAGCCGCCCGGCGATCGTCCCCGTCGGGGGCGGCCGCCGGGTGCTGGTCTTCTCGTTCGGGATGCCGTCCAGCGGCATCCCCGGCACCTGGGCCGCAACCGGGGACCGGTCCGGGGTCGCCTTCGTGGCCGGGCCCTCACGGGCCGCCGCATCCGGCATCGCCGACCGGATACGGCAGCTGAAGCAGCCGGGCGACATCGCGGTGGCCTCCGTGCACTGGGGTACCAACTGGGGCTATCACGTGCCCCGCGACCAGGCCGCCTTCGCACACGTCCTCCTTGACGGCGGGGTGGACGTCGTCCACGGACACTCCTCGCACCACCCCCGGGCCCTGGAGGCGTACCGCGGCAAGCTGGTGATCCATGGGTGCGGCGACCTCATCGACGACTACGAGGGCATCACCGGCTACGAGCATTACCGGGACGACCTGCGGCTGCTCTACCTCGTCTCGGTGGACCCGGACACCGGCCGGCTGCACGAGCTGCGGATCGTCCCACTGCAGTCCCGGCAGATGCGGCTGCGGCCCGTCTCCGCGGACGACTCCCGCTGGCTGCGCACCCTCCTGGACTCGATCGGCTCCGGCTTCGCCCCGTGCACCGCCGCCGGGCCCTGGGGCGGGCTCACCCTCCGCCCTGCCTAGGCCCTGTCGGTCAGGGCAGCAGGGTGTCCAGGAAGGCGTTGGAGAACACCCGCCCCGGGTCGTAGGAGTTGAGTTTCTCCCGGGCCGTGTGCCAGTCGCCGAAGGCGGCCGGAACGGTGCCGCCCAGTACGGCGGGGTCGGTCCACGGCCCGCCGTCCGTATAGGCCCAGCCCTTGGACCACTCGGGCCGCACCGTCGCATAGGAACCGGTGTAGTTCTGCCAGATCCACTGCTCCAGTTCACGGAAGAAGGGACCGGCGCCGGGCGTACCGGGATAGGTGGCGAAGTCGAGCCACACCACGGTGTCCCACTCGGGATGGTCCGGGTGGGCCCGCGCCGGGGACAGGAGCGGACCGTCGGCCGGGTCCGTAGCGGTGATCCGCAGCTCGATCGGGCCGTTGACGGGGTACGAGCCGCGGCCCTGGTGCGCGGTGAGCACGCTCTGGTATCGGGCGTAGAACTCATGCACCACCCGCTGCACATTCGCCCGGGACGTCAGCACCGCCCAGCCCGCTTCGACGATCCGCAGCGTCGTGGGCTCGACGTACAGCAGGCTGTTCTTCGACCAGCCCCAGACGTCCCAGGTGCCGGTGACGATCAGCCCGGACCCGACGATGGACATCGCGAGCTTGGTGAACGCGGGTGTCTTGTCGCCCCCGCCCGCGGCGATCTCCCCGAGCAGCTTCGACATGTCCTCGGTGACGCGGTTGGCGAAGGTGTAGGCGTAGGGAGCGTCGAGTTGTTTGGCGAACAGCGGTTTGGACGGTGCCACGCTCCACACCTTCAGCCACGGCACATCGGTGAACGGGAACCAGATCGCCTCGATCCGCCCGGTGCGGTCCACGTAGGAGGCCAGGGTGCGCCCGCCGGTGCCGGGCGGTCCGAAGACGGTGGCCACGTTCACGTCGTACCAATTCTGGCAGCGGATCCGGGTATTGGCGGCGGCGGTCATCGTCACCTCGGTGACGAAGGCGCGTCCCAGGTGCACGAGGAAGGCACGGATATCGGGGTCGCTGCGGGTGAAGGTCTTGAGGACATAGCGGCCTTCGGGTGCGCTCCACACCACGGCGGTGAGCGAGCTGACCTGGGAACTCAGCGTGCCGAAGCCGGAGCCCGCGGGCGGGTTCTCGGTGGCGGTGGGCACACCGGTGCCGTGCCCGCCGATGGCGAGCACCCCGCCGATGGTGAGGTCGCCCGGAGCGGTGGTCGTGGCCAGGCCGAGCCCCGACTCCTCCAGGCGGGCCAGGATGGCGTCGAGGGTGGCCCCCGCCTGCGCGGTGACGCTGCCGGGGCTGCCAGGGCTGCCGGGGCGCACACCGACCGCCGTGAGGTGGGAGGTGGTGTCGACGAGCACCGTACGGTCGGTGTCGGCTCCGGCGGGGATCACCAGCGGTGACCAGGTGTGGCCCTTGCCGCGGGCGCGAAGTCGGTATCCGTGCTGATGGGCCCAGTTCGCGAGGGTGACGACGTCGTCGGGCGTGCGGGCCGACGCGGTCCAGACGTTCTCGACGACGATCTCCAGCGACCAGTTCCGGAAGGCCTGCTGGGCGAGCGGAATGCCGGCCGGAAAGTCCGGCGGAGGGGTGCTGGTGGCCGCGGCGCTGCCCGCGGGGATGCGGTACGCGGGGCGTAACCCCGCCGCCGCGGCGAACCCCGCGGCGGCTCCGCCCAGGAGCGTGCGGCGGGTGAGGGAGTTCCTTCGAGCGCTGTCGTCGGACATGGCTGTCCTCCCGGCACGCGGCTCGCGGCGTGCCGCCCCGCTGCACCGCGTACGCGTCGTAGGGGTGAGACCGAACGAGCGCCCCGGTGCGGTGGGGTGTGCCGGAAGGGTAAGGTGACGGTCCGTCAGTTGCAATGCCCGTGCGGTGACGGGCGGTTGCACCCGGCGGGCATGGCTATCCGGCAGGTGGCTCCCCGGCGACGGCCACCTGTGCGGGGCGCAGCAGGTGCCCGCCGACCCGGTAGCCCTGGCGGAGGACCTCGGTGCACAGGGCACTGTCGAGCCGCTCGTCGGGGGTGTAGGTGATGGCCTCGTGGATCTGCGGGTCGAAAGGGGCATCCACCGTGCCGACCGGCTGGAGTCCCAGCGCCGCCAGTTCGGCGTGCAGCGCCTCGGCGATGCGCTGGAAACCGCCGGTCACCTCGCCGCGCTCGGTGGCCTCGGCCAGCGAGTCGAGCACCGGAAGCAACCGGCTCAGCACATTGGCGACGGCGATCTCGCCGACCGCCAGACGATCCCGGTGGACCCGCTTGCGGTAGTTGTCGAACTCGGCCTTCAGCCGCTGCAGATCGGCCGTCCGCTCCCGGAGTTCGGCGCGGAGCGTCGCCTCCGGCGCAACCGGCCGCTCGGCACCCCGGACGTCGCCGGACGGGCTGCCGGTTTCCCGCTCGGCCGGCTCCTCCCCGTCGGTGGTACGGGGCGGGACCGGCCCGGGGCTTTCCTCCGGCCCGTGTCCGACGAGCGCCAGCGGAGGGTGCGGGAGGCCACGGACGTGGGGCGGGCGGTTCATCGTGCGCTTCCCTCCTGCTTGTCGTCGTCCACGATCTCCGCGTCGACGACATCGTCCTGCTCGCCGCCGGCCGCTCCCGAGCCGCCCTCGCCGGAGCCCTCGGCGGTCGGCCCGGCGCCCTGGGACTGCTGCGCCTGCGCATCGGCGTACATGGCCTGACCCAGCCGCTGGGAGACGGCCGCGAGCTTCTCGGTGGCGGTGCGGATCTCGGCGGTGTTGTCGCCGTCGGTGGACTCGTTCTTGAGCTTCTCCTTCAGCTCGCCGACCGCGGTCTCGACCTCGGTCTTGATCTCACCGGGCACCTTGTCCTCGTTGTCCTTGAGGAACTTCTCGGTCTGGTACACGAGCTGCTCGCCCTGGTTGCGGGTCTCCGCGGTCTCCCGCTTGCGGCGGTCCTCCTCGGCGTGGTGCTCGGCGTCGCGGACCATCCGGTCGATGTCGTCCTTCGGCAGCGAGGAGCCGCCGGTGACGGTCATCTTCTGCTCCTTGCCGGTGCCCAGGTCCTTGGCGGTGACGTGCATGATGCCGTTGGCGTCGATGTCGAAGGAGACCTCGATCTGCGGGACCCCGCGGGGGGCCGGCGGCAGACCGGTCAGCTGGAACATCCCGAGCTTCTTGTTGTACGCCGCGATCTCGCGCTCGCCCTGGTAGACCTGGATCTGCACGGACGGCTGGTTGTCCTCGGCCGTCGTGAAGATCTCGGAGCGCTTGGTCGGGATCGTGGTGTTGCGTTCCAGGAGCTTGGTCATGATGCCGCCCTTGGTCTCGATGCCGAGGGACAGCGGGGTGACGTCCAGCAGGAGGACGTCCTTGACCTCGCCCTTGAGGACACCGGCCTGGAGCGCCGCACCGACGGCGACGACCTCGTCCGGGTTGACGCCCTTGTGCGGGTCCTTGCCGGTCAGCTCCTTGACCAGCTCGGTCACCGCGGGCATCCGGGTCGAGCCGCCGACCAGGATCACGTGATTGACGTCGGCGACCTTGATCCCGGCGTCCCGCACCGCATTGTGGAACGGCGTCTTGCAGCGCTCCAGCAGGTCGGAGGTCAGCTGCTCGAACTGGGAGCGGGTGAGCTTCTCGTCCATGTGCAGCGGCCCGTCGGCCGAGGCGCTCAGATACGGCAGATTGATGGTGGTCTCGGTCGCCGCCGACAGCTCGATCTTCGCCTTCTCGGCGGCCTCCCGCAGCCGCTGGGTGGCCATCTTGTCCTGCGACAGGTCGATGCCGTACGCGTTCTTGAACTGCTTGGTCAGGTGATCGACGATCCGCTGGTCCCAGTCGTCGCCGCCCAGGTGGGTGTCGCCGTTGGTGGCCTTCACCTCGACGACGCCGTCGCCGATCTCCAGCAGCGAGACGTCGAAGGTGCCGCCACCGAGGTCGAAGACCAGGATGGTCTGGTCGTTCTCCTTGTCGAGGCCGTAGGCCAGGGCGGCGGCGGTCGGCTCGTTGACGATCCGCAGCACCTTCAGGCCCGCGATCTCCCCGGCCTCCTTGGTGGCGGTGCGCTGGGCGTCATTGAAGTACGCCGGAACGGTCACGACGGCATCGGTCACGTCCTCGCCCAGGTACTCCTCGGCGTCGCGCTTGAGCTTCTGCAGGACCCGCGCGGAGATCTCCTGGGCGGTGTAGCGCTTGCCGTCGATGTCGCCGCTGTCCGGGAAGCGCCACTCCGCCTCGCCCATGTGGCGCTTGACCGAGCGCGCGGTGCGGTCCACGTTGGTCACGGCCTGTCGCTTGGCGACCTCGCCCACCAGCACATCCCCGCCCTTGGCGAAGCCGACGACCGACGGGGTGGTACGGGCGCCCTCGGCGTTGGTGATCACCGTGGGCTCGCCGCCCTCCAGCACACTGACCACCGAGTTCGTCGTACCGAGGTCAATACCCACTGCACGTGCCATGGTCTTCTTCTCCTCGCGTTGCGGCCCACTCCCGGAGCGGCCCGTGATCAGGGGGCAGCAGAAGGGGGGCGATGCGCGAGCTCCGCCGTCGTGGCGGGCAGCTGCTCCGTCCGCTGCCTGCCCCGGTGCCCGGGTGGCTCGGACAGACCGCGGCCCGGCCGGCCCGGAATCGCCCCGCAGGCCCTCTCACCTGCTGTGATGGAGGCAAGCCGCCTTCTTCTTCTGCATAAAGCGTGCCGACATATCTGTAAAGATATTCCCATTCAACGCAAAAGAGACGTATGTGCCAATTGCTGTCGTGCTCCCGTCCGCCACGGCCATGGCCTCCCGCTCGCCTCCGGGGCCCCGCGCCGGCGGCCACGGGCCCCGCATCCGCTCCCCGGGCGCCCGGCGTCGGGCGGGAGCGGTGCGCCCGGTGCGCCCGGCGGGCCACCACCGGGCGCACCGGGCGCGCGCTCACCTGGCGGTCACCGGGGCCGAGGTCCACGTGCCCAGGGCGATCTCGGCGGTGATGCCGGGCCCGAAGCCCGCCAGCAGACCGCGCTGTCCGTCGAGCGCCGATGCCTCGTCGAACATCCGGCCCAGGGCGTCGAGGATCACCGCGCTGGCGATGTTGCCGTACTCGGTGAGCGTCGCGCGGCTGAAGCGGAAGGCCTCCGGCGGTACCTCCAGGAACTGGCACAGGTCGTCCAGAATGCGCGGGCCGCCCGCATGGACGATGTAGAAGTCCAGGTCGCCCGCGTTCCATTCGTGCTGCTCCGCCACGGTGCGCAGGGCGGGGGCGAGCGGCTTCATGGTGCCGGGCACCCGCTTGTCCAACTGGAAGTGGAAGCCCGTGGAGCGCACCGCGTAGGAGATCCAGTCCTCGGTGTTGGGGATCAGGTACGAGCTGTTGCGCTCCAGGTTGACGCCGATGCCACCGTTACCCCGCACCACGGCGGCGGCGACCGCGTCCCCGAACAAGCCGTTCGACAGCAGCGAGCCCACCCCCAGGTCCGTGGGCTGGTAGCACAGCGAGCAGAACTCGCACGCCACGATCAGCACGTTGGCGTCGGGGTATGCCCTGCAGAAGTCATGCGCCCGGTTGATGGCGGCGCCGCCCGCGGCGCAGCCGAGCTGGGCTATCGGTATCTGCCGGGTCTCCGGCCGGAAGCCCAGGGTGTTGATGAGCCACGCGCTCAGCGCCGGCATCATGAAGCCGGTGCAGGACACATAGACGATCAGGTCGATCTGCTGCGGCTCCAGTTGGGCCTGGTCGAGTGCCGTGCGCACCACCGCGGGGACACGGGCCTTGGATTCCTCCTCGTACACCGCGTTGCGGGCATCGAGGCCCGGGTGCTTGAGCACCTTGTCGATCGGCTGGATCAAATGCCGTTTGAGGACGCCGGTGTGCTCGATCAGCCGCAGTACCAGTTTCAGCTGCGAGTGGTCCTTGTGCAGCCGTCGTGCGAGTTCGAGGGTGTCCTCTTGGGTGATGACGTATTCAGGGACCGCAATTGCAGGTTTGCACAGAACCGCCATGGGATGCACTCCTTGCAGACCAGGGACCGCCTTTGTGCAATTCCCCTCGCAATTCGAGTCGATTTCGGCCGGTGGAACCCGCCGCGGGACGGTGCCTGGTCAAACGGGCAAGGGAACCGTTGGCGGGCCCGGAGGCCCGGGGTTGCTGACTCTTGAGAGAATTGGCGGGCCAGTCGAAGAATGACCTCTCCCCGTGCAGATGGATCATCTTTCCGACTAGTAACCGTACGCCAGCCGGGTGAGATCCGCATTCCGCCGCGACGGCCACCCTTACCAGGCGACCGGCAACTCCAGCGGATAGCGCCAGATCGAGGTCGTGTTCCAGCGCACGTCTTCGGGCGGCTTGGCGAGCCGCAGCTCGGGGAAGCGCTCCAGCAGGGATCCGAGAGCGACTTCGAGCTCCGTGAAGGCGAGCGGGGCGCCCAGGCAGTGGTGCCCGCCCCAGCCGAAGGTCATGTGGGACGGCTTGCCCTCCCGTTCCAGATCCAGCTCGTCGGGCCGGTCGAACTTCCGGGGGTCCCGGTTGGCCGTCAGATAGGAGACGTGCACGATGTCCCCGGCGCGGATCGTCACCCCGCTCAGCTCCACGTCCTCGGTGGCGACCCGGGGGATGCCGACGCCCTTGCGGAACGGAATGAACCGCAGCATTTCTTCCATCGCCCGCGGCAGCATCTCGGGGCGGGAGCGCAGCATGGCCAGTTCCCGGGGCCGGGTCAGCAGCGTGTACGCGAGGTTGCCGATCTCGTAGGTGGTGGTGTCCTGGCCGGTGATGAGCAGGACCATGGCCATGACGGTGAGTTCCTGGTCGCCCAGGATCTCGTCGCCGTCGCGCGCGGTGGCCAGCGCGCTGATCAGGTCGTCTCCCGGGTGCTGACGACGCTTCGCGGTCAGCGTCTCGAAGTAGCCGCGCATCTCGGCCTTGGCCCGCACGGCCTTGTCCCGGTTGTCGAGGCTCACGTTCATCATCGTCCGGGCGTGCGCGCGCAACTGGCCGCGGTCGCGCTCGGGGATGTCGAGCACCTCGCAGATCGTGGTCAGCGGCAGCGGGGAGGCCAGGCTCTCCATCAGGTCCGCGGGTGAGCCGTGCTTGGCCATCCGGTCCAGCAGCTCGTCCACGACATGCCGGGTGCGGACCCGCATGCGCTCCACCTGACGCGGCGCGAAGGCCTTGGAGACCAGGCTCCGCAGGCGGCTGCTGGCGGGCGGGTCCATCACGTTGATCGCCTCGTCCTGGACGATCGGCTCGGGCGTCATACGGGGGAAGTCGCGCCCGATGATGGCACTGCGGCTGAAGCGCCGGTCGGTGGTCACCGTGCGGACGTCCTCGTACCGGGTGACGAGCCACGCCTCGCCCTCCCCGTACGGCAGCCGGATGCGGGCGACCGGTTCCTCGGTCAGCAGGCGCTTGAGCGTGGGGTCGAATTCAAGGCCCTCGGCATAGTCGAACGGGCAGTTCCAGACGTTGGCGCCGGATTCCATAGCGAGCTCCCTGAGTGAGAAGGGGGCGAGCGGATTCACCGCCTGCGACGACAGCAAGGCGCACATGCGCGGCAGCAACGGGGCCGCGGGCACAAAAAGCGCCCATTTCCTCCCAGGGATCGTAAACACAGGGAGGACCCGAATGGCCTTTCCGCCCGGTCGGAAATCGTGCCGGTGAGTGCACCGTGTCCCGCCATTCCCGGCGGCTCCCGGCCCCGGCCGGGCACCCGGACCATTGGGCCAATCGGGTGGTCTCGCACGGTGTGCCCGGCCGGGGTCATCCGGAGCTGTCCGGAGGCGCCCTTCCTGATATTCCGGAGCCGTCCGGTCCCGATATGCGGCCTCCGATGGCCACGCACCGTGACGTACCGCGCGCCGGCGGAGCGCGCGACGCCGTCGGACGCGAATCCGCCGGAGAATGGCCGACGAACCTTCGGGCTGCGCCCGCACGGCCGGCGGCTCAGGTTGCGGAAGCCGTGCGCCCCGGCCGAGCGGCCACCGGCCGCTCCGTCCGGCCCGCCGCCGGCCAACGACCGTCCTGCGTACCGCACTTGACGCAGCTACCTTGCCGGCTCTTGACCCGTGCGGGTGGGCCCGCGACGTCCGACGGGCCGGACGGTGACCGGCGACCGTCCGGTGAACCACGGGGGAAGTTCTGGTATCTCTTCGGGGGAATGGGTGTTCGGGCGGCGTGCGCTGCTTAGCATGTGCAGCGTTGCCGTCGGGCACGGCAGGAGACGCGCCGGGACCGTGGCCCTGTCCTGCCTGCACCAGGTACGCGAGCGCGTGCTGTGAACGACCTCCGGGAGGCTGGGAGTGCCACGATCCGGCCCCCCATGGCTGCGGTCCGCCCATGTGCGGGGCATCGGCGGTGCGCTCCTCGTCGGTGGCCTGCTGGTGACGCTGGTTCCGGCCGACGGCCCGGGGGACGCGTCGGGGGACGGCCGGGCCGCGGCGGACGGGCTGCCGCACACCACCGTCGAGGTCTCGCCGAGCGGTTGCGGCCGGGGCTGGGCACACCCCCGCCCGGGGACGCAGGTCTTCGAGCTGCACAACACCTCCGACACCGCCGCCGAGGTCTTGCTCACGTCCCCGCGGAACGGGGCGGTGTACGGCGAGGTGGAGGGGCTGGGCCCCGGAACCACCCGCCGGCTGCGGGTCCGGCTGGGCCAGGGGACCTACGCGTTCATGTGCCTGCCGGACGACGCCGACGCGGTCACCGGGCCCACGGTCCGGATCGACGGCGGCGGCCCTGCGGGGCCGGCGGCGGCTCCGCTCACCCAACACGACCTGATTCCCCCGGCACTGGACTACCAGAGGTGGGTCGGGCGTGGGCTGGACGACCTCGTCGGCCAAACCGCGACGCTCCGGGACGCCGTCGCCCGCGGGGACCTCGTGGGCGCCCGGAACGCCTGGCTGCCCGCCCACCTCGCCTATGAACGGCTGGGCGCGGCCTACGGCACCTTCGGCGACGCGGACCAGCAGATCAACGGCACCGGCGCCGGTCTGCCGAAGGGCGACCGGGACCCCGCGTTCACCGGCTTCCACCGCATCGAATACGGGCTGTGGCACGGGCAGTCGGCCGCCACCCTGCGCGCACCGGCCGCCGCGCTCGTCGCGTCCGTGCGCACGCTCCGGGACGACTGGGCGCAGGCGCGGATGGATCCGGCGGACCTCGGCCTGCGGGCGCACGAGATCCTGGAGAACACCCTTGAGTTCGAGCTGACCGGGCGGACCGACTACGGCAGCGGCAGCAACCTCGCCACCGCACGCGCCAACCTCGACGGGACCCGCGCCGTCCTCAGCAGGCTGCGCCCCCTCCTGGTCACCCGCTACCCCGGTCTGCGGCAGCTGGAGGCCGAACTGGACCGCACCCAGCGGCTGCTCGACGGCTTCCGGCACGGCGGCCGGTGGACCTCGCCGGCCCATCTGGACCGGGCCCGGCGGGAACGCGTCGATGCGGCGCTCGGAGATCTGGTGGAACGACTGGCGTCGGTGGCGACGCTGTGCGATGCGCGGAGAACGGTGTGACGGGCATGAACGGTGTCGGGCGACGGGGATTCCTGCGGGGTGCGGCACTGGCCGGGGCCGGTCTCGCGACCGGCGGTGCCGCGCCCGGCGACGGCCTGCCGGCGGCCGGCGCGACGGTGCCGGTGCCGGGCCCGGGGCTGCTGGCGGAAGCCGCGCTCCCGGTTCCGTTCCACGGCGCCCGTCAGGCCTCGGTGCTCGCGCCGCCCCGCCGGGTCACCGCGTTCACCGCGTTCGACGTGACCGCCGGGGGCCGCCGCGAACTGGCTGATCTGCTGCGCACCGTCACGGCCCGGGCCCGCTTCCTGACCGGCGGCGGAGTGCCGGCACCCGTCGGCATCACCGGCCCGCCCGCCGACTCGGGCCTCCTGGGGCCGGAGGTCCCCGCCGGTGCGCTGTCGGTGACGGTCGGCGTGGGCGCGGCCCTCTTCGACGAACGGTTCGGGCTGCACGGCCGCGCGCCGCGTCGCCTGACCACGATGCCCACCTTCCCCGACGACGACCTCCGGGCCGAGTGGTGCCACGGTGACCTGAGCATCCAGCTGTGCGCGGACGATACGGACACCGTCCTGCACGCCCTGCGCGACCTCGCCCGGCACACCCGCGGTGGCATGCAGGTGCGCTGGCGGCTGGACGGCTTCACCAGCCCGCCCCGGCCGTCCGGGACGCCCCGCAACCTCTTCGGGTTCAAGGACGGTACGGCCAACCCGGACGCCCGCTCCGCCCGCGAGATGGACCGTCTGGTGTGGGTACGGCGGGGAGCGGGCGAGCCGGACTGGGCGGTCGGCGGCAGCTACCAAGTGGTGCGTCTGATCCGCATGCTGGTGGAGTTCTGGGACCGGGTGTCGCTGACCGAGCAGGAGCGGATGTTCGGCCGGGCCCGGGAGACCGGGGCACCCCTCGACGGCGACGCCGAACAGGACACGCCGCACTATCCCGGCGACCCCAAAGGCGATGTGATCCCCCTGGACAGCCATATCCGGCTGGCCAATCCACGGACCGCGGCCACCGGCGACCAGCGCCTCCTGCGCCGTGCCTACAACTACGACAACGGAACGGACAGCAACGGCAACCTGGACATGGGCCTGCTGTTCTGCTGCTACCAGCAAGACCTTGCCCGCCAGTTCGAGACCGTGCAACGCAGGCTGGCCGGCGAGCCGCTGACGGACTACATCAAGCCCTTCGGCGGCGGATACTTCTTCGCGCTGCCCGGCGTCCGTGACGAAGCGGACTGGTACGGCCGGGCCCTGCTGGCATGACCGGCGGCCGCTTCGGAAGCCGAAGGGTCAACACGCGGTCAAGGTTTGGCCTGGGATACCTGACCCAGTGTTCACTCTCAGGCCATCATGGCTCTGCCGCACCGCCGCCGGACCGGCACAACATCCGGCCGTACGGCACCGATACGTCCCTGCCCGGAGGGTGAACCAGCATGGCCAGTAGGGGAAGACGAGCAACGATACGGAGTCTGGGGGCCCTCACGGGTGCCGCGGCCCTCGCGGCCCTGGGTGCCGGCGGGCCCGCATGGGCGGCGGCCGGCGCGCCCGACTCCTCCCGTACGGCCACGCCCGTCAAGCACGTGGTCGTGCTCTTCGACGAGAACATCTCGTTCGACCACTACTTCGCGACGTACCCGAAGGCCGCCAATACCGACGGCACCAGGTTCACCGCCTCACCGCGCACTCCCCGGGACATCGACAACCTGCGCACCGCAGGGCTGCTCAAGCACAACCCCAACCAGTACGCGCCCAAGCGGCTCACCCCCGCGCAGGCCCTGACCTGCGACCAGAACCACGACTACGGTCCCGAGCAGTACGCGTACAACGGCGGCAAGGCCGACAAGTTCGTCGAGAACACCGACTCCGGCAAGTGCTCCGGCGGGCTCTACGGCGAGCCCGGACTGGTGATGGACTACTACGACGGCAACACCGTCACCGGGCTGTGGAACTACGCCCAGCACTACTCCCTCAACGACCGCTCCTTCAGCTCGGTCTACGGCCCCTCCTCGCCGGGCGCGATCAACCTGATCTCCGGGCAGACGCACGGCGTCGTCTCCATGGACCCGGCCTCCGGCACGGAGGACCCCCAGCAGACCGACAAGCCCGATCCGCACACCGTGCAGTCGCCGGACGCCAAGGGCGTCGGCACCATGGTCAAGGACCCGGATCCGGCCTACGACGACTGCTCCAACAAGGACCACACCGGCAAGGACGCGCTCGCCGCGATGCAGGGGCGCAACATCGGTGACCTGCTCAACTCCCGTCATGTCAGCTGGGGATGGTTCCAGGGCGGCTTCCGGCCCAGCACCGCGTGGGACGGCCAGGCGGGGCACTACGCCAAGTGCGGCGGGACCACCCACGCCAACGTCGGGGGAGCGGCGGCCGTCGACTACAGCCCGCACCACTCGCCGTTCGAGTACTACAAGTCGACCTCCAACCCGCACCACCTGCCGCCGAAGAGCGTCAACGAGGTCGGCCACGACGGACCGGCCAACCACAACTACGACCTGAGCGACTTCGACGCCGTGCTCAAGGCGGGCAAGCTGCCGGCCGTCAGCTTCCTCAAGGCCCCCGCGTACCAGGACGCGCACGCCGCCTACTCCGACCCGATCGACGAACAGCACTTCCTGGTCCAGCAGATCAACCGCATCCAGCAGTCGCCGCAGTGGAAGGACACCGCCGTCGTCATCGCCTATGACGACTCCGACGGCTGGTACGACCACGCCTTCGTCAAGCCGCGCAACGGCTCCAAGGACACCAGCACCGGCTCCAACGGCAAGGCCACCGACAGCCCGGCCTGCCAGGCGGGCCCCGCGGCCGCCGGCGGTTACCAGGACCGCTGCGGTCCCGGCACCCGGCAGCCGCTGCTGGTGATCTCGCCGTACAGCAAGGTCAACAAGATCGACCACACCCGGACCGAGCAGACCTCGATCATCAAGTTCATCGAGCACAACTGGCACACCGGGCAGATCGGCGATGCGTCCTTCGACGCCCGGGCGGGCTCGCTGAACGGCATGTTCGACTTCCGGCACCCCAACAACAAGCAGGTGCTCCTCAACGCCGACGGCTCGGTCCAATCGGTCGGCCCGCTGCGGCCCGTCGCACCGGTCGCCACGACCATCGACCCGGGCCCCTCGATGCAGAACACCGCCGCGGCCGGTGACTCCGCCGGCTCCGCCGTCCTCCCGGTCGCCATCGGCGCGGCGGTGGTGGCGGGTGGCGTCACCGGCACGCTCCTGCTGCTGCGCCGCCGCAAGGAGCACGGCGCCGTCTGAGTCGTCTGACTCTCCTGAGTCGTCCGGGTCTTCTGACCGTACGGCCCGGAGAGCGACACACGGCCCGGCGGATCATCCGAAACGGTGATCCGCCGGGCCGGTGCTGTTGCTGTTGCCGTCGCCTTTGCCGTTGCGGAGACGTGTTCCTCCCGCCGCCCGCTCGTTCAGTTCGCCTGCCCCAGCGCGTGCCCCTCGCTCGCGGCGAGGACGAAGGGGTGGCCGGCGGGATCCGCATAGCGGCGGGCGTCGTAGGGACCGTGGTTCTCGCGCGTCTCCAGTGGCCGCGCGCCGAGCGCGACGGCTTCGCGCTCGGCCTCGTCCATGTTGTCCTCAGGGACGAGGAAGTGCAGATGAGCCTGTTGTGAGTCGTCGGGGCGGGGCCAACTGGCCGGCGCCGCGCCCGGGTCCCGCCGAATCGCGAGGTGGATCCTGCCGCCCTCCACGACTTCGATGTAGTCCGGGCTGCTCCCGATCCGCGCTTCTCCGCCGAGGAATTGTGCATAGAAGTCCGCCAGTGGCGCGGGCTCCGTGCAGTCCAGTACCAGGATGCCGGTCTTGGCGATGGCCATGCGGTTCCCCTCCTGCCGACGGGCCCCCGCCCGCCTCTCCGGGCCGGATACCCCGTGGTGGCGCCGGCAGTCGCGTACGGCGAAGGCGCCCGCGGCTCCGCACACCGGGAAGGCGCTCGCCCCTCCGCCGTGCGCGTACCGGACGGGCCACCGCCCGGGCCACTCCGGTGTGGCCGACGGAGCCGGCCCGCGACCGTGTGGCCTGGCACGCCCCTGCACGAGCAGCCACGATGGAGACAGGGGCCGGACGTCGTACCTCGGGAGGCGCCATGAGGTCAAGGGCCATATGGCAGACCGTCGACGGGCCGTTCGGTCTCCTTGCAGCGCCCATCGACTCCTTGGTGCCGACCGGGGCATCCAGCAGGCTCGGTAGGTGGGGTGGGCGCGTCGCCCGGCCCCGCGGGCACACGCCGAGGAGGAGCACCGATGGGCAACCCACTGCCCCGACGCACCCGTACGCCGCCCTTCCGTGGGACATGCAGCCACCTCCCACGGGACCGCCGCGGGCGCCCGGACGAGCCGGTGCGGTCGGACCTCGGAGCGCGAAAGAAGGACAGCCATGGAGCCGGAAATCATCACCGTCGGGCTCGACGGCTCGCCGGAGAGCGTGGCGGCCGCGCACTGGGCGGCTGACGAGGCGGACCGGCGGCAGTCGGTCCTGCGGCTGCTCCATGCCTGGATACTGCTGGCCGCCGAGGCGCCGGACACCCCCGCGGACCGCGACCAGAACGCCGGCGCCCGGCAGATCGTGCGCCGGGCCCGGGACGAGGTACGTGCCCGCCACCCGGGGCTGCAGATCATCGAGGATCTGGTGGGGTCCGAGGCCGAGGCGGCGCTGCTGCGGGCGGCCGCCGAGTCGCAGATGCTCGTGCTCGGCTCGCGGGCCCTCGGGGTCTGGGAGAGCTATGTGCTCGGTGATGTCAGTCTGGACGTGGTGGGCCGGGCGAAGGGGCCGGTCATCCTCGTCCGGGCCGGTGACCGGGCGAAACCGCCAGGTCATGCACGCGCGGACGGCGCCACGGCGGCTCCCGACGCACGGGTGGTCGTCGGCCTCGGCCTCCGCGGGCCCTGCGAGCGGCTGCTCGCCTTCGCCTTCGACGCCGCGGCCAGCCGTGGCCTTCCACTGCAGGCCGTACACGGGCGCCCGCTGCCCGTGCATGCCTACACCCCCTGGGGCATCGACCCCGATGCCGAGAAGGAACTCACCAAAGAGGCGGACCTCGAACTGCGGGACGCCATCCGTCCGTGGTGTGAGCGGTTTCCCGAGGTGCTGGTCCAGCAGACCGTCCTCCCGGAGAGCCCGACCCGGGCCCTGGTCCAAACGGTCTTCGGGGCCGCACTCCTGGCCGTCGGCCGCCGGCTGCACCGCCCGCTCCTCGCACCGCGCGTCGGACCGGTGGCGCACGCCGCCATCCACCACGTGGCCTGCCCGGTCGCCGTGGTCCCCCATGACTGAGCGCGGCGAGCACGGCACCGGAGCGCGGGCCCGCGGCTCCCGACGCCGGAGGGGACACACGCGGGACGGAACGGGGTTCCGCCCTCACGGTCCGTGCCTCGCGCGCTGCACACCGTGCCGTTGCCCGGCCGCCGGGGTCGGCTGACACGGCCCTGCGATCACCCCGGGGCCCGGGACGGTTCCCCTCCCCGGCCCCTGATCACCCGTTCATGTTGCATCGGTGCACGGCAGGCCCGCCCCTCGCGAGGCAGGCTTGTCAGTACCGGATGACCCGCTCGAGGCGCCACCAGAGGCGGCCCGGGCAGACCCGGAGGGACTGGCCGAAGATGAGGCACCGCTGTGTGGCAGACCTGATGACTCCCCATGCCGTCGTCGTCCAACGGGGCACGACCTTCAAGGAGATCGCCCGTCTGCTCGACGAGTACGAGATCACCGCTGTCCCCGTCGTCGACGAGGACGAGCAGGTGGTGGGGGTGGTATCCGAGGCCGACCTGCTGCGCCGGCAGATCGCGAAGCTCGGGTCGACCACCGCCGAAGCGATCATGACGAGCCCCGCCGTGGTGGCCCGGCCCGGCTGGAGCGTCGTGGAGGCGGCCAAGCTGATGGAGCAGAAGAAGGTCAAGCGGCTGCCCGTGATCGATGACGCCGGCCGGCTGATCGGCGTGATCAGCCGCAGCGACCTCGTGCGGCTGTTCCTGCGCCGCGACCGCGCCATCCAGGAGGAGGTGCTGGAGGAGGTGCTCACGCGCACGCTCGGTGTGCCGCCGTCCACGGTCACGGTCGATGTCTCCAACGGTACGGTGACCCTCACCGGCACCCTGGAGCGCACCAGCCTGGTCCCCATCGCCGTGCGGATGTGCGAAAGCGTGGACGGGGTGGTCGAGGTGATCGACCGGCTCACCGCCGAACGGGACGACATCCCGCTGACGCGGCAGAAGACGTCGGAGTAGGGCCTGCGCCGGGTCGCTTCCGGCCCCCGCCCGGAGCACCCTGGAGTGGTAGCCGTGAACCGAGCTGAGAGGTGCGCGATGAGCACTCTCGAAGAACACATCGACATCAGCGTCCCCCTCGAAACGGCCTGGGACTGCCTCCACCGCGCGGAGACCTATCCGCGGTGCGTCGACGGTGTGCGCGAGGCCCGGTCGCAGGGGACGGACCGGACGCATCTGGACCTCGACGCGGGTGGCCGGGCGACGGAGTGCGACGTCCAGATCACCGACCACCGCACGGAAAAGGTCATGAGGTGGCAGACCACCAGCGGACCCGACCTGGCGGGCACCTTCTCGCTGCTGCCCATCGACCAGGAGCACACCCGGCTCCAGGCCCGATTCGAGTACGACCCGGGCACGGTGAAGGAGGCGTTCGGCGGACCACAGGGGTTCGCCCAGGCGGCCGCGATCGAACGGGGCCTGCGGACCGACCTCCAGCAGCTGAAGCAACTGGTGGAACAGGGGCGGTAACGTCCGGCGCCTCAGGCGGTGGCCGCCTGGCGTGGCGTCAACTGCCGTACATATACGTGTAGTTCACCGACCCCGGCCGTTCGCCGGTGGGCGGAACTACAGCCGGACGACGACCAGAGCGATGTCGTCGGTGGCGCCCGCGCTGACGCCGAGGCGGGCCAGCAGCGCGTCGGCGAGGCGTTCCGGGCTGAACCTGCTGACCGGGGCGAGGGCGTCGGTCAGGCGGGCCAGGCTGACGTCGATGTCCTCGTCGCGGCGTTCGATCAGCCCGTCGGTGTAGAGGACGAGGGTGTCCCCGGGCGTGTACGGCACATGGGCCTGGAGGCGGGGCACCTGTTCGCGGTGGGCGCCCAGCGGCGGGTCGGTGGCCTGGTCCAGGAGTTCGTGGCTGCCGTCGGGGTGCAGCAGGACGGGCGGGGGGTGACCGGCGCTGCTGTAGGTGAGATGGCGGCCGGCGGTGTCGATCAGCGCCTGGACGACGGTGGTGGCCAGGGCCTTCTCGACGGACCGGGCGTACAGCCCCAGCACTTTCAGGGCCTGGGCGGGGCCGTTGACCGCCCGGGCGGCGGCGCTGAGGGCGCTGCGGAGCATGCCCATGACGGCGGCGGCCTCCAGCCCGTGACCGACGACATCGCCGACCGCGACGGCGAATCCGTCGCCGGGGAGGTCGACGATGTCGTACCAGTCACCGCAGATGTTCAGCGAGCCGATGGCGGGGAGGTAGCGCACGGCGACATCGTGGTGCCGGGCGAGGTCCGGGGAGTGGAGCATCGCCTCCTGGAGGGTGAGGGCCACCTGGCGTTCGCGGGCGTGGGCGCGCCGCAGCTCCTCGTTGAGGTGTTGCAGCGCCCGTGCCCGGACGTACAACTCGGCCTCCATCGCCTCCTCGCGCTCGCTCAGCCGCCCGCCGGGCAGCCGGCGCGAACGGCGGGAGAGGACGAACGCGGTCACGTCCTCCACACGGTGGATGATCCACGCCACCCTGCCGTCCGCTCCGGGGACCGGGGTGTTGATCGTGGACCACCAGCGCTCCTCGAAGTCCCCGGGCCGGTCGGCAAGGGGGATGTCGTACCGCTGGACCGCCATCGTGTCCTGCTCCCCGGTGGCCAGTACGCGGCGCAGCGAGGAATACAGGTTCTGCACCCCCTCGGCATCGGGGTCCGCGGGGTTGTCCGGAAAGGCGTCGAACACGAACTGCCCCACCAGATCGTCCCGGGTCCGGTTCGTCGCCTGGAGGTAGGCCGCATTGACGTCCACGATCACCAGATCAGGATCGAGGACCAGGCAGGCGCTGGGGGTCGCGGCGAACAGCGCCGCATGGTCGAGCTCCGGTCTCCGCACGCGCTCCTGCCCCATCTCCGCCCGCTCACGGCCCCCACCTGTCCAATCTAGGAGAGGCCCGGCGCCTGCGCCCGCCAGGACATCGCCGCTCCACCGCAGGCCCGGAGCGCCGCCTTGCCGCCCCGCCGCTCCCGGGGCGGCACACGGCACGGCAACGGTCGGGGAGCCGCTCCGACCGGCTCCGCCCGCACCGCTCACCCGAACGGCGGGCAGGGCCGGCCGGGCGGCTCAGGTGCCGGCGCGTCCCGGCGGGGTATGCGGCCCGTATCGGACCACGAACCCGGTCGGGGCGTCGCAGGGCCGGTCAGGGGGCGATGCGTACCACGGCCTCGATCTCGACCGCGATGCCGAACGGCAGGCTCATCATGCCGACGGCCGAACGGGCATGAGAGCCGCACTCGGGCCCGAAGACCTCGGTGAGCAGATCCGAGGCGCCTTCCGCGACCACATGCTGCTCCTGGAAATCGGGCGCGGACTGCACCATGACCAGAAGCTTGACGAACTCCTGGATGCGGTCGAGGTCACCGAGTTCGGCCTGGAGGGCGGAGAGGATGTTCATCGTGACGAGACGGGCGGCTTCCTTGCCGTCGTCCACCGTGAAGTCCGCGCCCAGCCGCCCCCGGTACTTCACCGAACCGTCGGGGTTGAGCGGACCGTGGCCGGAGACGAAGACCAGCTCGCCGACCGTCTTTGCCGGCACGTAATTCGCCAGCTTCGGCAGCAGCGGAGGCAACGTCAGCCCGAGTTCTTCCAGCCGGCGAGAGACCTGTCCCATCGGTGTTTCTCCTCAGTCTTCGTTCGGGATCGTGGAGGTCACGGGCGCGGCAGCGGCGTCCTGGACCGCGCCGGACCCGGTGGTGGGGCGGGCGGCGAAGGCCCGCAGGGAGTGGAAGGCGATCAGGCCCGTGAAGGCGAAGACCGCCACCAGAATCGAGAAGGACCGGACATCCGGCGGAATCCGGCTCACGACGAGTGACGAGAAGCTTCCGCCGGCCATCTGCACCGCCCCCAGCAGACCGGAGGCCGCGCCCGCCATGGTGGTGAACGAGGTCACCCCGCCCGCCACGGACATCGGGAACAGGAAGCCGTTGCCGATGGTCACCGCCGTCATCAGGACCAGCAGCGGCCACGGCGTCTGCGGATCGGTCAGCCCCAGCGCCAGCAGCACCAACGCACCGCCCGAGAAGATCACATGGCCCCGGACGAGCAGCCGCTCGATCGAGTGCCGCGCGACCAGCCGGCGCGACAGCAGATTGCCCGCGATGTAGGCGGCGGCGATGCTGATGTAGCAGTAGCCGTTGATCTCTGTGCTCATGCCCAGGCGTTGGAAGATCACCGGGGAGGCGACGAGGTAGCCGGTGTACACCGCGTACCCCATGCCCAGGTTCAGGCCGAAGCCCCAGAACTTGGCGCTCGCCAGCAGATGCCGGTAGTTCCCCACCGTCGTTCGCAGCCGCCGCGCCCGGCGCTCCGGCGGCAGCGACTCCGGCACCCTGAGGACGACGGCGACCACGGTGACCAGCGCGATCAGCGCCGTCAGGAAGAAGGGGGAGCGCCACGACAGAAGGGTGGTCAGATAGCCGCCCATCAGCGGGGAAATGGCCGGAGAGGCGCCGACCACCGGCATGATCGTGGTGAAGACGCGGGCCGCGGTCTGCTGGCCGTACAGATCGCCGACGATGGCACGGGCCAGGACGAGTCCCGCGCCCGCGCCGAGCGCCTGGAGCAGCCGCGCCGCGGCGAAGACGGCGATGTTCGGAGACAGCGCGCAGGCCAGCGAGGCCACCGCATAGAGGGAGAAGCCGCCGATGACCAGGCGCCGTCTGCCGAGCGCGTCGGACCAGGGCCCGTACAGCAGTTGGGCCACGAGCAGTCCCACGAGGTAGGGGCTGAACGTCGCCTGCACCGCCGAGACGGACGTGCCCAGGGCGTGGGCGGTCTGCGCCAGCCCCGGAAGGTTGATGTCCGAGGACATCAGGCCGCCCACACTCAGCGAGATGAGCACCGCGAGGAGCAACGGCGGGACCTTGGCCTCAGTGCTGTCCATGCCTGCCCTTCCGGACGCCGGTGCGCCCTGGGCCCACCGCCTGGACGAGGCGGGGCCGGTTGCTGTCCCGTACAACGATCTGTGCGGAATCCTAATGATCGCGAGGTCGGCGGACACCCTCCTCTCGGACCGTTGCCCCTGCCCCGTTGGGCTCCGGGAGGTGGTCCGAAGAGCGCCAACCGGTACCCGTTTCCCTGGGGACGGCCCGCCGACAGTAGCGTCGGAGGTATGCGTGCCTTCATCGTCGATGCCTTCACCGACCGGCCGTTCGCCGGGAATCCCGCCGGCGTCTGTCTGCTGGACGAGCCGGCCGACGCCGCCTGGATGCAACGGGTCGCCGCCGAACTCAACCTGTCGGAGACGGCCTTTGTCCACCCCGCCGGGGAAAACACCTACGGACTGCGGTGGTTCACCCCGACCGTGGAGGTCGACCTGTGCGGCCACGCCACGCTGGCCACCGCCCACATCCTCTACGGGATACGACCCACTGCCCCTGACACGGATCTGCACTTCGAGACCCTGAGCGGAGTGCTGACCGCCCGCCGGCACCACCAGGGCGCCCTCACCCTGGACTTCCCCGCGGATCCGCCGACCGCCGTCTCCGTGCCGTCCCGGCTCGCCGAGGTTCTCGGGGCCGAGACCGTGTGGACGGGCCGGGCCCGGCACGATCTGCTCGTGGAGCTGCCGACGGCGGACGCGGTGCGGGAACTGGCCCCGGACATCGCCGCGCTGGCCGGGTTCAGCGGACGGGCGGTGATCGTGACCGCCGGTGCTCCGGAGGGCGACGACCACGACTTCGTCTCCCGGGTCTTCGCCCCCGCCGCCGGCATCCCCGAGGACCCGGTCACCGGCGCCGCCCACTGCGTCCTCGCACCGCACTGGGCCGGCCGGCTGGGGCGTACCGCGCTGACCGGTGTGCAACTGTCCGCGCGCGGCGGGCGGGTGGGCGTCGAGCTGGGCGACGACCGGGTCACGCTGCTGGGCCAGGCGGTGACCGTGTTCGAGGGAGAACTCGCGTCCTGAGGCGTACGCGGCCCACACGCTCGTGAGCCCCGCTTCCCGGTACGACCGCCGGGAAGCGGGGCTCACGAACGTATGGGCACTCAGGGACGAATGAGCACCTTCAGGGCCTCGCGTGCGGCCATGGCCTTGTAGCCGTCCGGAACACCGTCCAGCCCGATGGTGCGGTCGAAGATCGCGGCGGCATCGAGCCGCCCGGACAGCACATCGGGCAGCAGCTCGGGGATATAGGCCCGGGCCGGGGTGACCCCGCCGGAGAGGGTGATGTTGCGGCGGTAGAACCGCCGTACGTCGACGCCCTCGCCGTCCTGGGGCACGCCCACATAGCCGACGGCACCACCGGGACGCGTCATGTCGAGGGCGTCCCGCAGCGCCGCACCCGTTCCGACGCACTCCAGCACCGCGTCCGCGCCATGGCCGCCGGTGAGCTCCTTGACCCGCTCGACGGCGGCCGGGCCGCGCTCCGCCACCACCTCGACGGCGCCGAACCGGCGGGCCAGGTCGGTACGCCGGGGGTGCCGCCCCAGCACGACGATGCGCGACGCGCCCAGCCGGGCGGCGGCCAGCACCGCACACAGCCCGACCGCGCCGTCACCGATCACGGCGACGGTGCTGTCCGGACCCACCCGTGCGCAGCGGGCGGCGTGATGCCCCGTGCACAGCACATCGGCCAGCGCCAGGACCGCCGGTACCCGCGGGTCGTCCGGCTCCATCGGCAGCGGGACGAGCGTGCCGTCCGCCTGCGGCACCCGCACCCGCTCGCCCTGACCGCCGTCCAGTGCCCCGCCCCAGAACCCGCCGTGCAGACACGAGCTGTGCAGCCCGGCACGGCAGAACTCGCAGCTGCCGTCCGACCACTTGAAGGGGGCGAGCACCAGGTCGCCGGGGCGTACGGAGGTGACCTCCGCGCCGGTCTCCTCGACCACTCCGAGGAATTCGTGCCCGAGCCGGATGCCGTCCGGCGTCGGCGCGAGCTTCTGGTAGCGCCAGAGGTCGCTTCCGCAGATCGCGGCATGGGTGACCCGTAACAACGCGTCGGTCGGCCGGTCGAGCCGGGCATCGGGCACCTCCCTCACCTGGACGTCCCCTGCCCCGAACATCACTGCTGCCCGCACAGTCGCACTCCTGGATTCGCTCGCCAAGGCCCTTTCGGCCCGCTGTCGTTCGGATGCCGCGACCGACCACTCGCCGGCCACGGCCACTCACCGGTCCACGGCCACTAGACGTGGACGGTCCACTCGCGGCGGGTGAGATCGGCCGCGAGCCGGCCGGCCGACCCGCCTGCCACGAGGAGTTCCACCAGGCCCGCGTCCTTGTTGGTCGCGTGCTCCAGGCGGATGTCCTCGATGTTCGCCCCCGTCAGCGAAGCGTCGGCCAGCAGCCGGGCCAGCTCATTCGCCCGGTCCCGCAGGACGACCCGAACTGATGAGTATGGTAGGGCAGTTCCGCCGTGTTTGCCGGGGATCCTGGCATGGCCCGTGTTGCCGCGGCGGAGCAGACCGGTCAGTTCCGCCGCCGGGCCGGTCCGCGCCGGACCTGCGGGAGTCGCGGCCAGCGTCCGCAGCGCCCGCAGCACCGCGTCGAGGTCCTCGGCGAGCTCGCCCAGGACCTCCGCCACGGCCTCCGCATTGGTCGCGAGGATGTCCGTCCACAGACCGGCGTCGCCCGCGGCGATCCGGGTGACATCGCGCAGCCCCTGGCCGGCGAGCCGTACCGCGAAGTCCTCGCCGTCGCACAGCCGGGCCGCCATCAGCGTGGCGAGGAGGTGCGGCACATGGGAGACCAGCGCGACGGCGCGGTCATGTGCGTCCGGGTCCAGCACGACGGGCACCGCGCCGCACAGCCTGACCAGCTCCAGTCCACGGCGCAGCACCGCGGAATGGGCCGCCGGGTGCGGCGTGAGCACCCAGGGCCGCCCGTCGAAGAGGTCCACCCGGCCCGCCCGGGGACCCGAGCGCTCCCGTCCCGCCATCGGATGGCCGCCGACGAAGGAGGCCAGATCGCACCCGCGGGCCGCCAACTCGGCCTGGGGACGGCCCTTCACGCCGGCCACATCGGTGTACGCCCGCGCCAGACCGTCCTTCTGGTGCTCCTCCAGCACCTCCGCCACCTTCCCCGGCGGCACCGCGAGCACCGCGAGGTCCACCGGCGCCGGGGGAGCGCCGGCCGTACCGGCCCCCAGCGCGGCGGCGGTGCGGGCCGCGGCGCCGTCCCGGTCGATGAGGTAGGTGGTCACGCCCCGCGCGGTGAGGGCGAGGGCGACGGAGGTGCCGATGAGGCCGGTGCCGACGACCGCGGCGGTGCGCAGCTCTGGCAGTGCCACGGGCTAGCCCTGGCCCATCCGGCGGGTGAGGTGCGAGGCGAGCCGCCGTACCCCGTCCTCGATCTGATCCGGCGTCAAATAGCTGGCCGACAGCCGGATCTGATGCTCGCCCCCGGCCCCCAGATAGAAGGAGCTCATGGGGGTCCAGATCACCCCGTGGTCGCGCGCCGACTCCTCCAGGAGCGCGTTGTCGGCGGCGAAGGGAAGGGTCAGGACGAGGAAGAACCCGCCGTCCGGCACGTTCCAGCGCACCTGCCAGCGGTCCTGGGGCAGATGCCGCGCGAGCGCGCCCAGCAGCGTCTCCATGTTCCCGCGGTAGAAGTCGATGAGGTCCTTGTTGGCGTCCCGCAGCCGGCAGTCATGGGCGACGAGCATGCCGCCGATGACGGCCTGGGCGAGCGCCGGGGTGTTGACCGTGACCATGCTCTTGATCTTCGACAGCTCGTCCGCGAGGAGGGTGCGCCGCCCGTCGTCCCCGGTGACCGGCTGGTCGGCGAGGACATAGCCGACCCGCGCACCCGGGAAGCACGTCTTGGCGAAGGAACCGAAGTAGATCACCCGGTGGCGGGAGTCGAGCGATTTCAGGGTGGGCCGGCGCTCCCCGGTGCGGCTGAAGAACCCGTAGGGGTTGTCCTCCAGCAGCAGCAGATCCTCTTCGGCGGCGAGGTCGAGCAGCTGGTGCCGCTTGGGGGTCGGCATCGATGCCCCGGACGGGTTCGAGAAGTCCGGGATCACATAGAGGGCGCGCGGTCGCTTCCCCCTGGCGCGCACCGCGGCGAGCGTGCTCCGCAGCGCGGCGAGGTCCAGCCCGGCCCCGTCCTCGGGCACGGGCACCGTCTCGGCCCCCAGCAGCCGCGCCGCGCCGGTGATCCCCACATATCCGGGGTCGGTGACCAGCAGCACGTCGTCCGGATCGGCGAGGAGCGCCCTGAGCACCAGGACCATCGCCTCCTGGCAGCCCACGGTGATCACGATGCCCGACGGGTCGGTGTGGATGTCCTCGTCCTGGGCGATCGTCCGGGCGACCAGCTCGTGGATCTGGCCGTTGGTCCGTCCGTACTGGAAGAGCGCGGTGCGGACCTCCTCGGGAGTGCGCCCGAGGTCCTGTTCCAGATAGCGCGTGTAGGTGTCGAGGTAGGTGCTGATCCGGTCCACCTCGAAGAACCCGTCGTACGGACGGCCCGGACCGAACGAGACCGCGTCGGGGTACCGCAGCGTCACCTCGTTGAGGAAGTTCATCACGTCGAGCAGCGGGTCCGAGAGCGACGAGTGGAGATCGGCCGCCCGCAGCCCGGTGTCCGGTCCGGGCCCCCGCATTACGCCTGCTCCTGCCAGAGCACCGGGCAGAACTTCGGGTCCGTGTAGTCGGGGTGGCCGTCGGGCGTCTGCCGGACCAGGACGTCGTTGTTGTAGACGACCCGCTCGCCCGTGGAGATCTCGAACGGCCGGTACTGGTTCGTCCGGTCCTGCAGGTGGAAGGAGATCGCCCGCCGGGGACGGTCGCTGCGGTTGACCCCGCTGCCGTGGTACGTACGGCAGTGGTGGAAGCTGATGTGCCCCTTCGGAATGACGACGGGGATCTTGCGGACCGTCTCGTTGTTGAAGTCGGCGTTCTCCTCCAGCATCTCGTCCAGCTCCGACCGGTCCCGCTCGGCGAAGTGCCGCGTGGTCGCGTCGTTCCCGCCGACCTCCTTCCAGCGGTGGCTGCCGTCGACCATCGTGATGGTGCCCATCTCCTCGTCACAGTCGTGGAAGGGGATGAACGCGGTCAGCATCTCGTCGGAGGTGCAGGTCTGCCAGTAGTGCCGGTCGAAGTGCCAGGGCACGATGGTGCCCTCGTCCTCGGGGCGCGGGGGCTTGTGGATGAGGGTGCTGTTCCACAGCCGTATCTGGCTGGTCCGGGCGATCCGCGCGGCGACCGCGGCGATGACCGGCTTGGACAGGATGCGGCGGACGGTGTCGTCCTCGTAGAAGATGTAGTCGTTGTGCCGGTGCACATCACCGCGGGACGGTTCCCAGTACGCCAGGCGCGGCGGGCGGACCGGAAGGGTCCGGTCGCGGTGACCGCCGTAGAACCGCTCGCTCGCCTCCACCAGGGTGTCGACCTCGTCGTCGGTGAGCAGCTTGCGCGACAGATACCAGCCGTGCTCCTGGTAGAAGGCCACCTCCTCGTCGGAGGGCAGCAGCTTGCGGTCGTCGGGGCTGAGCCGGAATGCGTCAGTGGTCATCGTTCATCCTTCCGCGGGGCCGTGGAATCCGTGCTGCGCTGCCGTGGCCGGCCCGCGGGCCAGCAGCGTCGGGTCGAGGTCCTTGAGGGACGGACAGCCGGACAGCGCCATGGCGTCCTCCAGTTCGTCCCGCAGCGTGCCGAGCACCTGGCGGGCACCCGCCTCTCCGTCGGCGGCCAGGCCCCACAGCACCGGACGGCCGACGAAGACCGCCTGGGCGCCCAGGGCCAGCGCCTTGAGTACGTCGGTCCCGTGCCGGACACCGCCGTCGAGGAACACCGGACAGCGGCCGGCGACCGCCCGCACCACCTCCGGCAGCGCGTCCAAGGTGGCCGTGGCGCCGTCGAGTTGGCGTCCGCCGTGGTTGGACACCACCAGCCCGTCGACCCCGAGTTCGGCGGCGTGCGCTGCGTCCTCGGCGGTGAGCACGCCCTTGAGGACGAGCGGCAGCCGGGTCTGCGACCGCAGCCAGTCGAGGTCCGACCAGTTCAGCGACGGGTCGATGAAGGCGTCGGCATGCCGGGACAGGGCTGAGCTGCCGTCGCGCCGGTCGTGCAGGAATCCGGTGACCGCACCGTCCAGGTTGCGTGCCGCGATGTGCGGGGGCAGGTGGAAGCCGTGCCGCGCCTCGCGCAGCCGCCGGCCGAGCCGGGGGGTGTCCACGGTGAGCACCAGGGCGCGGAACCCGGCGGCCTCCGCACGTCGTACCACCTTCTGCAGGACATCGCGCCGGTGCAGCCAGTAGAGCTGCAGCCACAGCGGCCCGGCGGCCGCCGCGGCGATGTCCTCGAAGGTCCGGCTGGCGAAGATGCTGACCACGGTGGGCGCCGCCAGGCTCCCGGCGGCCCGCACCGTTGCCAACTCACCCTCGTCGCAGGCGAGTGCGTGATACGCCATGGGGGCCACGCCGAGCGGTACCCCGACCGGGTCACCCAGGACCGTGGTCGACAGCTCGCACCGGGCGACATCGACCAGCACCCGGGGCCGGATCCGGACCCGGTCGAACGCGGCACGGTTGGCCGCAACGGTGCTCTCCGTGCCGGCGCCGCCTTCGACGTAGTGCCAGGTCGCCGCGGGCAGTTGCGCCTGAGCGAGCGGGGCGTACTCGTCGACCGTCAGCGGCCGGTCCCTCGTGCCGCCGGTCACCGGGCACCGGCGCCGGCACCGGCCTGGGCCCGCTCGACCGCCTCGTACAGGCCCTTGATGTTGCCGCTGCCGAAGGTCTGCGCCCCGCGCCGCTCGATGAGTTCGAGGAAGAACGTCCCCCGGGCGTGCGGGGAGCGGGTGAAGATCTGGTACAGCAGGCCCCAGTCGTCCCGGTCGGCGAGCACGGACAGCTCCCGCAGGACGTCCAGATCGCCACCGAGGGAACCCACCCGGCCCTCCACCGCGTCGTAATACGTGGCAGGGGTGTGCAGGAACTCGACGCCGTAGGACGAGAGTTTCTTCACCGCGGTGGCAATGTCCGAGGTGCCGAAAGCCAGATGCTGGACACCGGCTCCGCCGTGGGCATCGAGGAATGCGTCGATCTGGCCGGGCTTACGCCGCACATCGGGTTCGAGAAAGGTGAAGGTGATCGCGCCGGACGCGCTGCGCACCACCTTGGATTCCATTGCCTGATCGCCGACCTCGATGAACTCCTCGAATGCCTCGCTGAATCCCAGTCCGTGCTGGTAGAAGGAAATGGTGCGGGTGAGTTCACCGGCCGGAAGGCAGACGGCGAAATGGTCGAGAGTATGCAGCTGTTCGCCGCCCGCCACCTTCCCGGAAGTCTCCAGGGCACGCAGATGGGGGCCGGGCAGCTGCCCCTCGTGTGCGTACTGCACAAAGGAATGCACGACGTCGCCGAACGCCGTGACCGCGGCCGTGGTGACCGTGCCGTCCGGCTGCTCGACGACGGACGGCGCGGCCACCGGCTCGGCACCGTGCCCGACCGCCTGCCGGAACGCGTCCTCGGCGTCCCCGGTCCGCAGCGCGATGTTCGCCACCCCGTCCCCGTGGCGGGCCACGTACCGCGCGACCGGCCCGTCGGAGGTCAGGTCGGAGGTCATGAGGAGACGGATGTCCCCCTGGGCGAGCAGAATCGATCTGCGGTCCGTGAGACCGGTCTCCGGACCGCCCTCGGCGATCGCCTCGAATCCGAAGGCAGTGCGGTAGTAAAAGGCGGCTTGCCGGGCGTCCCCGACAAAGAATTCGACATGGCTGATGCTTAAGTCACTCAACGAAACCCCCGCTGTGTAGGGCGAGACATGGCTCGCCACCCATCGGGTAATGGAGAGCAAGCCCGTACGAAAGAGTGCAGCCAAATTAACTGCCGGCCGGCGTCCGGCAGAACACACCTTCGGAGGCTTGCGCTTCGTCGTTGGTCACCCGGGAATACTCCAATGGTCGCCCGTCGGATACCCCGCTCAACTATCCGAAGATGCCATGTTGGTAGGCGTACAGACCGGCCCGCAGCCGATCGGGCTGGCCAATTTTTCGCATCGCCTGGGTCAGATGCTTCTTCACGGTGGCCTCGGCCAGGAACAGTTCGGAGGCGATCTCCGAGTTGCTCAGCCCGCGGGCGAGCTTGCCCAGTACGGCGCGTTCGCGCTCGGTCAGCCGGGCCTCGGTGGGGGAGGGCCCGTCGATCGCCAGGGTCACGTCCACCGGCTGGACCGTGGGCGCCGGCAGGAACACCGCGCCGCCCAGCGCGACCGTGGTCACGGCCCGGATGATCTGGTCCTCGTCCATCGCGGGATCGATACAGCCGTGTACCCCGCCCGCGAGCACCTGGGAGACCTCCACGCTCGTGGAGGCGGGGTGCAGCAGAATCGCCTTCGCGCCCGGTGCGGCATGCACCGACAGCAGCTTCTGCGCGGCGGCCGCGTCCGAGGCCAGCCCCTCACGCGTCCCGACGAGGATGACATCCGGCGCTTCTTCGCGGAAGGCGTCCGCGGCCTGCTCCGGATCGCCGAAACTGCTGACCACGCGCAACTCCGGCGCCGAAGCCAGTATGGAACGAAGCCCGGCGCGGGTCACCGACTGCTCCGCCACCAGTATCACCCGCACCGCGGGGGGCGCGGACGGCTCCCGGGGAGCGCCCCGACCGGCCTGCCGGCCCCACCCCGCGACGCTCCCGTTCCTCCGGGTCCCCCACTGCTCTAAGTGCGTCTTCTCCAGCACCGCAACCCCCGTTCTTCCAGAGACCTTCTCTAACCCGAGAACATGTTGTTGGTCGGCGAGCAGAGCGGTCAGGCCTACGACCCCCTTGGGACGTCGGCTCTCCCTGCTCACCCAAGAGCACAGCGACGGGCTCGCCGGCGCGCTCGCACGGAGCTGCCCGAGTCCGGCGCGCACCCCGACACCGCGATACGGCGAGGGCCGGGTGCGGCACGCTCAACTCCCCTTTCCCCTGGGCGAGTCGGTGGCTACAGTGTCTCGGCCCGCCTTCCCTCGCCGCCTTCCTCCTCCTGGCGGCGCACCGTCCCCTTCCACCTCAACCCATGGGCCGGCAGCCTTCTTCCGCAACGTACGGGCCCACAGGGCGGTCCATGTGCGTCACCTATGGCGGTCCATGTACGTCACCTTCTTCCGTGCAGGGCCGGAGGCCGGTCAGCGTGCGAGCCCGGGATGACCGGAACGGGTCGACGGACCGAACGGATTCAGTCAGCCTACTGCCCCAATCGATCAACGAGCTGTTGTGAACTCGCCGTGGTACCAACCCCGTTGAGCGCCGCCCGCCCCCGCAC
>NZ_SDIG01000043.1:0-39975 GCF_004122755.1 Streptomyces sp. TM32 | reverse complement strand
CGCCCCGACCGACCCCCCGCCTCCCGGCGCTCCGTACGGCTCCCCTGACGGCTCCCATGACGAGCACCGGGGCCTTGGCGCTCCCGGCGTGGAGGGGTGGCGCGGCCCGGGGTGTGTGACCGGCGCGCGGGGCAGGCCCGACGAGGCGGCACGCGGGCTGTGCGCGGCGCGTCAGGCACAGAGCCCGGTGGGCGGCGGGCCCGAGGACGGCCGGCGCGAGGACGGCCGACGTGCCGCCTCGTGCGGGCAAGGCGCGAATTCCGGCCAAAACTCCGGCAGCGGCGATGACATCGGTGTCGCGGACGGCGCCCAGGACACGGCCGACACCGGTGCCGGGGCCGGCACACAGGACAGGTCCGACGCCGGAGCCGGGACCGACCGCTCCGCGTACGACGAAGAGCGCAGGCGCCCGTACGACGGCGAGGACGGTCCCGCCTACGACGGCCACGACAGCGGCGCCTACGACGGCGACCACACTCGTGCCTACGACAGCGCGGCATACGGAGGCAGCGCCTTCGGCGGCGGTGCCGGCGGGGGCTCCGGTGAGGCGCCCGGCCGCGGCCACCCCACCGGCGGCTTCGGCGGCGAGGACGACCTGCGGCGATTGCTGCAGTCCCGGGTCGGCAACCTCGAACCCGCACCGGACGCACTGGAGCAGCTGCGCCGTGCCGTGCCCGCTCGCCGGCAGCGCCGTCGCCATGCCGTGGTGGGCGCGGCGGCCGCGCTGCTGCTCGGCGGTACGTCCATCCCCGCCATGGTCCATGTGGCCAACCTCGCCGACAGCTCCGAGGAGCGGCCCGCCAACACGGCGAGCAGCCAGCGCACCCAGGGCAGCACCGAGGGCACCCACGGCGAGGGCACCGAGCAGGCCGGACCCCCGCCGTCCGGCAGGTACGGCGGGAAGTCGGGCACGGACCTGCCCAGCGGCAAGGGCCGGGCCACCGGCAAGAACGGCGCGGGCCACGGCGCGGGCGCCGGCACCCCCGCGCCGGACGAGACCATGGACGTGACCTCACCGGTCTGCGGGCGCGAACAGCTCGGCCAGGGCACCAGCACGGTCGGCGCGGCGGACTCCGCCGGCCGTGTCTACGGCGCGTTCCGGGTCGTCAACACCTCCAGCGCCGCCTGCTCGGTGGAGGGCGGCGGCACCGTCGGCGTGGTCGCGCAGGGCTCCACGAACCCCGACCGCATCCATGTCGTCGACCACACCTCCGGCGATGAAGCCACCGGCCTGCCCGACCCGGCGACCACCCCTGACCAGCTGGTTCTCAAGCCGGGGGAGTCGTACGAGGTCAAGTTCGCCTGGATCCCGCAGTCCGGCGGAGGCGCCAGCGGTTGCGTCAACCCCGGCCCCTCACCGACCCCCGAACCCACCAAGGACTCGGGCCAGTCCCCGGACGCCGGGGCCACGACGGCGGGCGACGGAGGCGGCCAGGCAGGCGGCGACACGGGCTCCGGCGACAGCGGAGCCGCGGCCGGCGGCATCGTCCTCAGCCACACCCCGGAGGCCGGCGAGCCCACCGCTGCGGACGCCAAGGTCGCGGACGCGTGCGCGGGGACGGTGTACCGGACGGAGGCGTTGGCGGTCCGGCGGTAGGTGGCGGGGGCCGCGGTTGTGGAGGGGGCGGTGCTGCCCGGCCGGGTCAGCCCCGTACCGTTGAGGGCGTGTACCGGTTCCTGCTGACCCCGCGGTGGTGGGGGATCAACGTATTCGCCGTACTGGCGATTCCGCTCTGCATCTTCATGGGGAGCTGGCAGCTGAGCCGTTTCGAGGACCGCGTCCAGACCCACCAGCAGCAGGAGGACCGCTCCGCCCGCGCCAAGGCCGCGGCGGCTCGCCCGCTGGAGAGCCTGCTCCCCGTCGACACGGTGACCTCCGGCCGCCAGGCCAGCGCCCGCGGGCGCTACGACACCGCCCACCAATTGCTCGTACCGGCCCGCACCCTGAAGGACAAGCACGGCGAGCGGCAGGGTTTCTACGTCCTCGATCTGCTGCGTACGGACGGCGGCAAGGCGCTCCCGGTCGTACGCGGCTGGCTGCCCGGCGACGCCGGTGCGAAGGCCGATACGGCGAAGGTGCCCGCGCCGCCCAAGGGCGAGGTGACGGTCACCGGGGCGCTGCAGGCCTCCGAGAACCAGGGCACCGACGGTGTCCAGGCCGGCGGCGGGCTGCCGCGGGGACAGCTCGGCATGATCAGTGCGGCGTCACTGGTCAACATCGTGCCGTACGGGGTCTACGACGCCTGGATCACGCAGACCGACCCCCAGGCGCCGCTGCACGCCGTTCCGCCGGCCGCCGTCGAGGGCAGCGGGCTGGACCTCAAGGCCTTCCAGAACCTCGGCTACACCGGTGAGTGGTTCGTCTTCGCGGGCTTCGTCGTCTTCATGTGGTTCCGCCTCTTCCGCCGCGACACCGAAGCCGCCAGAGACGCGGCGCTGGGCATCGTGCCGGAGGGGGACGGTGGTGGGGACCACGACGGGGACCACGACGGGGACCACGACGGGCGTGATCGCGGGGGTGATGGCGGGGGTGATGGCGCGGGAGCGTCCGTGGTGGCGTCCGTGTCCGGGGCCGCGTCCGAGGCGGATGACCAGGGGGATGGCCCGGCTGACGGCCGGGGTGGAGGCTCGGGTGCAAGCCGGGGCGCGGAGCACGGCGAGGACCAGGGCGAGGGCCAGGGTGAGGCGGCGCGGGCCGGGCAGGCCTGAGGCCGGGCACCCGCCGCTGCTGCAACGATGTTGCACCTGGTCAGAGGGCGTATCACGGTAGTAGCCGCAATCGGTTCGCCGTGCCACGGTAGGCCATATGGCAGGCAATCACACCCACCCGCACGGCCATGAGCACGCGCGTCGTGACCCCCGCCACCATGATCACGTGCACGGTGACCGCCTTGATGATGTGCAGGGTGAACGCCCTGATGACGTGCAGGGTGAACGCCACGACCATGTGCGCGGTGACCGGCGTGGTGACCTGCACGGTGACCGTCACCTCGGCCGCGAGGCGGCGCATGAGCCGCATCCCTCTCACCTCCCTCATCCCCCTCACCGTTCCCGCCGCTGGTCGCGGATGCGCCACCGGCTCGCGCACCTGGTCACCCCGCACAGCCATGCGTCCATGGACAAGGTCGACGCCGCCATGGAGACCTCCCGCGAGGGCCTGCGCACGCTGTGGCTCTCGCTGGGCATCCTGGGCCTGACCAGCGTGGTCCAGCTGGTGGTCGTCGTGCTGTCGGGCTCGGTGGCGCTGCTCGGCGACACGATCCACAACGCTGCCGACGCGCTGACCGCCCTGCCGCTGGGGATCGCCTTCGTGCTCGGGAGACGGGCTGCGAACCGCCGCTACACCTACGGCTACGGCCGGGCCGAGGACCTCGCGGGTATCGCCATCGTGCTGACGATCGCCGCCTCGTCGGCCCTGGCCGGATACGAAGCCGTGGACCGGCTGCTGAACCCCCGCGAGGTCACACATCTGTGGGCCGTGGCCGCGGCCGCCGTGGCCGGGTTCCTCGGCAACGAGTGGGTGGCCCGCTACCGCATCCGCACCGGCCGCAGGATCGGCTCGGCCGCGCTTGTCGCCGACGGTCTGCACGCCCGTACCGACGGCTTCACCTCGCTCGCCGTCCTTCTCGGCGCGGGCGGCGCGGCCCTCGGGTGGCGGGCGGCCGACCCCGTCATCGGCCTGCTGATCACGGCTGCCATCCTCATGGTGCTGCGCGACTCGGCCCGGGAGGTCTACCGGCGGCTGATGGACTCCGTCGACCCCGAGATCATCGATGCCGCCGAGAGCGCACTGCGGGCCGTGGACGGTGTCCGCGGCGTCGGACAGGTCCGGATGCGCTGGATCGGCCATACCCTGCGTGCCGAGGCCGATATCGTCGTCGACTCCCGTCTGACCGTGGTGCAGGCGCATGCACTCGCCGTCGCGGCCGAACACGCCCTCATCCACGCCGTCCCCCGGCTCACCGCCGCGACCGTCCACACCGACCACACCAGCGACGGCACGGACCCGCATGCGGCGTTGGCCCATCATGGGGTGGGCTGAGCGCGCTTCGGCTGATTTCCTCTCCCTCCCCCGGGGCGCTCCTTCAGTCCGTACTCCGTCCCTCCTGGCTCGCTAGCTCTTCGTGCCTACATGGCGCTGGGCGAAGTCGAGTTCCAGGCGGACCTGCTTGATGCGCTCCTCCACGACGAGGGAGCCATGGCCGGCGTCGTAGCGGTAGACCTCGTGGGGGTGACCGCGGCCCTCCAGACGCTTCACGTAGTTCTCCACCTGCTGGATCGGGCACCGTGGGTCGTTGACGCCGGCCGAGATGTACACCGGGGCCCGCACCGCGTCCACGTAGGTCAGCGGGGACGACGCCTCGAAGCGCTCGGGCACCTCGTCAGGGGTGCCGCCCAGCAGGGTCCGGTCCATGGCCTTGAGGGCTTCCATCTCGTCGTTGTACGCCGTGATGTAGTCCGCGACCGGGACCGCCGCCAGGCCCACTGCCCAGGCTTCCGGCTGGGTGCCGAGCCCCAGCAGCGTCAGATAGCCGCCCCATGAGCCGCCCGCCAGCACCAGTCGCTCCGGGTCCGCCAGGCCGGAGGAGACCGCCCATTCGCGCACCGCTGCGATGTCCTCCAGCTCGATCAGTCCGACGCGATGCTTGAGCGCATCCGTCCAGGCGCGGCCGTAGCCGGTCGAACCGCGGTAGTTGACGCGTACGACCGCGAAGCCGTGGTCCACCCATGCCGCGGGCGACGAAGCGAAGGCGTCACTGTCGTGCCAGGTCGGACCGCCGTGTATGTCGAACACCGTCGGGAAGGGGCCCTCGCCTGCCGGCTGCTGCACCAGCGCATGGATGCGGCCCCCCGGGCCCTCCACCCAGACGTCGCGCACCGGCACCGACCCGGGGGCCTTCATACCGGGCGGGTCCAGCACGACCTTGCCGCTCGTCGAGCGCACCTCCGGGGGCTGCGCCGCCGACGACCACAGGAACTCCACGGTTCCGTCCGGCCGGGCCGTCGCGCCCGAGACCGTGCCGGCCGGGGACTCGACCCGGGTCAGCGGGTGGCCGGCCGGGGATCCCGTGGTGGTGCCGCCCGGCTCGCCGAGGTCGTAGCGCCACAGTTCGCTGCGGGCCTGGTATTCGTGCTCCACCAGCAGGGCCGACCCGTCCGGATACCAGTCGGCGCCCACGTCTCCGGGCAGATCGATCTCCAGGGCCGTCTCCACGCCGGTCAGCGGGTCCCAGATCATCGGCTCCCAGCGACCCCTGCGCTGATGTCCCACCAGCAGCCTCGCGTCCCCGTCGACCGGAGCGAAGCCCATCACCGACAGGCCCAGCTCCTCGGTCCCGCCGTTGGTGTCGTCCAGCTCGGCGACCGTGGAGCCGTCGGGCCGGACGACGCGGATCGCGGAGTGCATCGCATCACCGTGCTCGGTGTGTTCCAGGGCGATCAGGGAGCCGTCGTGCGAGAGATCACCGACGCCCGCCGACTCGTGGTGCCGGTAGATCTCCACCGGAGGCTCTCCCGGCCGTACGACATGGACCGTGGAACCTTCCTCGTCCGTGGAGCACCCGACGACCGCGGTCCCGTCCCGGCCGATCGCCAGCCCTCCCGAATACGCGGCGGCGATACCCGGGGTGGCCGGCTCATCCGGGCCGCCCTCGAAGGGCTGCCGCATCCAGACGCCGAACTCGTCCCCGTCGGTGTCCGAGAACCACCAGATCCACCGGCCGTCCGGCGACAGCGTCCCGTCCGTCGTGCCGTTCGGCCGGTCGGTGGCCTGGCGCTGCTGTCCGGTCGACCGGTCCCAGGCGTACAGCTCGAAGGTGCCGGTGGCGTTCGAGACGAACAGGGAACGGTCCGGGGCGTCCTCGGCCCAGTCGGGCAGCCCGATCCGCGGCGCACGGAAGCGCTTCTCCCAGTCCGGCATCGCGGCAACCGCGCCGCCGGGGTCCGCAGTGCCTGCCGAGTCCGCCGTCGGCCTCTCCGCTCCCGCTATGGGGCCTGCCGAGCCGGTGGTCTCGGCCCCAAGGCGGGTATCGGTCGTCGAAGGCTTCGGGTCGGTGGCGTGAGCTGGGCCTGCGGTCGTCTCGTCAGTCATGGGCCCATTCTGCGCCTGGCGCAGGAATTCCGTCGGCGAGGGTCACCAGGCTGTGGACAACTTCGCCGAATGCGACAACATACGGGCCCTGACGACCGGCGGGAGGCCCATCGCGCGAGGTGGGGCGAGCGGGTCGCCCTCCACACCGCGAGCGATTATTACGATCAGAGCCGATTCCGGTGGGTCCACGAGCACGACATGACGTAGTTCCAGCGCTTCACCGGGCGGCGCAGTCGACAGGGAGCGTGTGGTCAGGCGGCCCGAGCCCGCACCGTGTGGGCACGCACCGTGGCGGCAGGCGCCCCGGTGGCCAGGTCACGCTGTGCGGGGTGAAACGTCCTCGCCAGCGCGAGCGGCGCGGGGGAAACTGGCCTCGTGACCACAGAAGCCGGTATCCGGGTGATCGTCGCCGATGACCAGGCGGCAGTGCGCGAAGGGCTCGTCCTCTTACTGGGGACCATGCCGGGCATCACGGTCGTGGGCGAAGCGGCCGACGGCGAGGAAGCCGTGGCCCTGGTCGCCGAACACCGCCCGGAAGTCGTCCTGATGGACCTGGTCATGCCCCACTGCACGGGCGCGGAAGCCACTCGGCGGGTACGCCAGGAGCACCCGGAAACCCAGGTGGTCGTCCTGACCACGTACGCCTCCGACGACCTCGCCCTGGAGGCGCTGCAGGCCGGCGCACTGGGATATCTCACCAAGTCCGCGACCAAGGACGCGATCGCCCGCGCGCTCACCGCTGCCGCCGCCGGCCAGGCGCTGCTCGACCCCGGCGTGCAGCGCACCCTCATCCGCGCGGCGTCCCACAACCGGCCCGTCCTGGTGCCGGACGACGGCCTCACCGCGCGGGAGATCGACGTCCTCAAGCTGATTGCCGCCGGGCATGACAACCGTGCGATTTCCCGGCATCTGTTCATCAGCGAAACCACGGTCAAGACCCATATCAACCGCATCTTCGCCAAGACGAAAAGCAAGGATCGCGCACAGGCGATTCAGTATGCGCGGGAACACCGATATTCGGAATGACGACCCGGCAGCGGCGTTATGGATCCCGAAATGCGGCCGAACGGAGCCGAATCCACCTGATGCCCTCCGGACCAGGGCTCACCCGCGCTCCCGCTGACGCCCCCCGGACCAGGGCTCACCCAGGCTCCCCCCGACTCCTACCAGGGCCCAGCCCAGTACCACCTGACTCCACCTCAGCTCCAACCCGGCTCCAACTCAACTCGACCCAGGTTCCACCCGAGGACCGGACCTGCGGCCGCACCTGCCGCGCTAGCGTCGACGAAAGGACTTCGGAAGGACTTCGGAAGGGAAAGCGCGATGGCTCTGACTCTGGATCTGGCGCTGAGCAGCGGTGGTCTCATGAACTTCGTGCTGTTGCGATTCGCCCTGATCGCGGTCGGCGTTCTGTTACTCGTGCTCCTCGGTTTCGCTGCGCTGATGATGCTCAAACGGCAGGGCTCGATCGACAAAAGAACTGTGAGCCGGGCGAGCGAGCAGATGGGCCCGATCGCCCGCAACCTGATCGAAAACCGGCGCGGCGGACAGCGCGGCGGACAGCGCGGCGGACGACGCGGCGGGCAGCACGGCGGACAGCGCGGCCCCCGGGCCGGTCTGCTGAGCACGGTGCTCGCGGCGCTCGACGACCGCGCCCGGCGGAGGTGAACCCGTCATGAGAACGTTCCTCGCCGCCAAGGCGGACGACGACGAGCTGTTGCACCATCTGCTGATGGACAGGCTGTGGAAGATGGGCATCATCGTCGGCGTGGTGATCACCGCGGTGATCGTGATGGCTGTCGTCGCGCGCAAGGTAGGCCGCCGCTGACAGCCGCCCTGGGGCCGGCAGTAGTGGCGAGGAGCGGTCGGGGAGGGATGGTGCACGCCACAGGCGGTCAGGGCGGTGCCCCGGCCTCGTTCATGTCGGCGAATCCGGTCATGCAGATCGTCGGCTTCGGACTGCTGATCGGCACGCTGGCCACGGCCCGGGAGAGTTCCCCGGTCATGTGGGTGGTCTACGGGGTCAGTTCCGTCTGCTGGTTCGTCTCCCACTTCCTCATCGACCGCCGCCCGCTGTGGGCCGGGATCGCCCTGGTGAGCAGCGCCGCGATACCCGCGGCAGCCGCGGGGTGGGCTCATGACTCCACCGCGGTGATCATGGTCGGGGTGGTGCTCGGCTGGTTCGCCGCCTGGAGTCGGCCGCGGGCGGCCGCGCTGTGGCCGGTGCTCAGCAGCTGTCTCGTGCTGACCCTGATCAGCTCGGCGACCGGCGGCGCGGGGCTCGGCGATCTGGTCGGTTACGCCCTGGTGATGCTGCTGCTCACCCTGCTCGGCCTGAACCAGCGCCAGTACCGGCTGCGCGCCGACCAGGCCGAGCAACTACTGCGCCAGACCACGCTGATGCAGCAGGAACAGGCGCAGGTCGCCGTGTTGGAGGAGCGGGCCCGGATTGCGCGGGAGATCCACGACGTCCTGGCGCATTCCCTCGGCGCACTCACCGTCCAACTCAAGGCAGCCGACGCGTTGTTGGCCGGCGGCGACGTCGAGGGCGCCCGCGCCCGGATCCGGCGCTCCAACCGGCTGACCGACGAAGGGCTGGCCGAGGCGGCCGCCGCCGTCGCCGCGCTGCGCGACGAGGTGCTGCCGCTCCCGGACATGCTGGCCGAGCTGATCGGGAGCTTCCGCCGCGACCACCGCACCGAGGTCCGGCTGGCCACTACGGGCACCATCCGTCCGCTGCCGTCCGGACCCGTCGTCGCCCTCGTGCGGGGCACCCGCGAGGCGCTGACGAACGCGGCCAAGCACGCCCCGGGAGGCACCGTCGACGTCGTACTGGACTACGGCTACTCAGGCTCCGACGCCCCCGATTCCGACGACCCCGATTCCGACGACCCCGATTCCGACGACCCCGATTCCGACGACCCCGATTCCGACGCCCCCGATTCCGACGACCCCGATTCCGGCCACTCCGGCTCCGATTCCGACCACTCCGATCCCGACCGCTCCCACTCCGGCTACCGCAAAGGGAAGGTCCGGCTGGAGGTCCGCAACGACATCCCCCGGGCCGCGGCGTTCGTCGACGACGGGCCGCCCGTCTCCGGATACGGCCTCACCGGCATGCGGGAACGCCTGGCCCTGGCCGGCGGAACCCTCAAGGCGGGCCCCGACGCCACCCACCGCTCCTGGCGGCTGGTCGTCGAACTGCCCGGCTGACCGGCGTCCCGAACGGGCCGCACGCGCGCTCGCTGCCGTCCCGCTGAGTCGGCGCAAGCAAGAGGTTCGTCGATCACCCGGCACCAGGTGTGCTGTCCCGGGACAGCACACCTAGCGCAGAAACAGCCCCAAGGCGCTGTCCAGTGACCAGCTCTGCCAACTCACCGCGAGCAGCCCCGTCACCGAGATCAGCCCCATCATCAGGTTCTGCCCCTGCTCCGCCCAGTCGTGGATCATCAGCAGGAGGTAGATCAGGTTGAGCACGGCCCCCGCGACCAGGGCTATCGGCGTCAGGAAGCCCACGATCAGGCCGAGGCCGAGGGCAAGCTCCGCGTAGGCGACGAGATACGCCATCAGCCGAGGGTGTGGCGCCACGAAGCGCTCGAAGCTCGTGCGGACCGCGGGCCACCGGTGGGCGGCCGCGATGCCGGCCGCCCAGGTGATGCCGCCGCCGGCGAACCAGGACTTCTTGTCCTTGTGACGCCAGCTCTCCAGCCACCACAGCCCGAGACCGATACGGAGGACGGCCAACCACTCGGCACCGCTGAGCCAGATCGTGTGCATGCTGTCGCCTCGACTCGTCGACTCAACCGCTCTAACTGACGAAGCGTCAGTTGACCGGATGTGGCGCGATCCCGCAAGAGGGTGCAGTTGGCCGTCTCGCCTTGTCGCCACAAGGGTGAGCCCATAACCTCGAAACTGATGGAGCGTCAGAAACTGGGTCCGGTGGTGACTCGCCGGCCGGCGGTTGGGGGTACAGCGTGAGCAGCAGCGAGAGCGGCACGGCGGAGCTTCCCAAGGTCATCAGCGTGGATGATCACGTGATCGAGCCCGCGCACCTCTTCGAGACCTGGCTCCCGAAGAAGCACCGCGACAAGGGGCCGAAGCCCTTCACCGCGGGCATCGGTGAGCTGGCGTACGTCGGCGGGAAGTACCGGTTCACCACGGACCCGGACGGCCAGATCACGGACTGGTGGGAGTACGAGGGGCTGATCTTCCCGTACAAGCGCATCATTGCCGCGGTGGGTTTCTCCCGCGACGAGATGACGCTGGACGGGATCACGCGGGAGCAGATGCGCCGCGGCTGCTGGGACCCCAAGGCCCGGCTCGCGGACATGGACCTCAACCACGTGGAGGCGTCGCTCTGCTTCCCGACGTTTCCGCGCTTCTGCGGACAGACCTTCGCGGAGGCCGAGGACAAGGAGGTCGGCCTCGCCTGCGTCCGCGCGTACAACGACTGGATGGTGGAGGAGTGGTGCGGGGACAGCGGGGGCCGGCTGATTCCGCTGTGCCTCATCCCGCTGTGGGACGTGGATCTGGCGGTTGCCGAGATCCGGCGCAACGCCGCGCGCGGGGTACGTGCGGTGACCTTCAGCGAGATTCCGACGTACCTGGGGCTGCCGTCCATTCACTCCGGGTACTGGGACCCGTTCTTCGCCGCGTGCGAGGAGACCGGGACCGTGGTGAACATGCACATCGGGTCGTCCTCGCAGATGCCGGCGGCATCACCGGACGCGCCGCCCGCGGTGCAGGCCTCGCTGAGCTTCAACAACGCGATGGCGTCGATGATGGACTTCCTGTTCAGCGGTGTACTCGTGAAGTTCCCGCGGCTGAAACTCGCGTACAGCGAGGGCCAGATGGGCTGGATCCCGTACGCCCTGGAGCGCGCCGACGACGTCTGGGAGCAGCACCGGGCGTGGGGCGGGGTGCAGGACCTGATCCCCGAGCCGCCGTCGTCGTACTACTACCGGCAGATCTTCTGCTGCTTCTTCCGTGACAAGCACGGCGTCGAGGCCATCGAGACCGTGGGCGTCGACAACGCGACGTTCGAGACCGATTACCCCCACGTCGATTCGACCTGGCCGCACACGAAACAGGTCGCGGCCGAGCACGTGGCGGGGCTGCCGGAGGACGTGACCTACAAGATCCTTCGCGGGAATGCGATTCGCATGCTGGATCTTCCCTTCGACCAGGGGTGATGTCCTGGGCGGGTGTCCCGGCGGCGGGCAGTGCGCAGGGGACCTGTCCGGCACCGTGCTCCGGCGTGGGCGGTGCCGGACGGGTCCGTGGCCGGTGCCGGACAGGTCCGAGGCCGCTACCGCCAGCCCGCCGCCTCGGCTGCTGCGACGGCGGCGGATTCGGCCGCGTCCGCCTCGGCGTTGAACGCGGCGTTCGCGCCCCACCCGTCCCGGCCGGCGGCCTTTCCCGCGGCCTGGGACGCGAGGAGAGCGGCCCGGTATGCGGCTTCGGCAAGCTGGCCGCCGCCCTTGTGCGACTGCGCTATCTGGGCGGCCAGAACGGCGGCGGCAGCAGCGTTCCGCGCCTGCCGGCCGTCTGCCGCCGGATCGGGAGCACCCCCGGCCAACGCGGCGAGGGCGTCGGCGGACAGCCGGAGGGCGTTGGCCGCTTTGGCGGCAGCCTCCTTCGGCACGGCCACCACTACGGCTGGATCCGCCTCGACGCCGGCGTAGCGGCAGGCCGCCGTGGTGCGGGCAGCGGCACTTCGCGCCCGGGCGGCGTGCGTTCTCCGGAGAGCCTCCTCGGTGCTCGCCCCCGGGGTTTCCCGGGTCACGGCGAATTCGGGCTGTGTGGGGCTCTGTTGCTCATCTCCCGTGACCTCGCTCAATGCCGGCTCCTCTCTGTCGATCTGTCAGAGCGACGGGACCGCGTCATGAAGGTGTCCGCGCCATGAAGGTGTCCGCGTGGTGACGTGGTCTGCGGACCGGCTCGGCCCGGGCCCTGCGGGGGCCGAGCATCGGGTGCCGCGCAGGGTGGCACGTCGGGCTTCAACTCGCCATAGGCGTCCGCACCATGGCCGATACGGTTGGTCAGGAAGAGACCACGCCGGTGGCGGCTGGGTGTGAGTGACAGGAGACGCGATCAGATGGGCAACTCCATACCGGAGGCGTGGGTCACTCTCGCCCGCAGGTACGTGCGGGACGCTCCGGTCCTGTTAGGCAAAGGGCTGGCCGCGCGGTACCTGAACCGGCAGCTCAGGGACCACCCTCGGCGAAGGGTCGTGCCCACCCGATGCGACGTCGCGATGGCCGTCGATACGCAGGACCTCATCCAGCGGTTCGTCTACCTGTTCGGCGTCTGGGAACCGCACATGACGCGCTGGCTGCAGCGCCGGCTCCGCCCGGGGGACACGTATATCGACGTAGGTGCCAACGTCGGCTACTACAGCTTGCTCGCCTCTCGGCTCGTGGGGCAGGCGGGCGGCGTCGTGGCGATCGAGGCGTCGCCGACGCTCCACCGCAGGATCGTGCGGCACGCCGAGCTCAACCACTGCGACAACATCCGTGTCGTCCACGCCGCCGTTTCTGACGAGCGGAAGCCGGTCTCCTTCATTCTTGCCAGCTCACACAACATGGGCGCGGCCGGCATCGTCCCCTACGAAGGCCAGGCGGAGCTCAGGCTCGATGTCGAGGCGCGACCGCTGCCCGACGTGCTCGATCAGGAAGAGCTCGCCGCGGCCCGAGTGATCAAGATCGATGTGGAGGGCGCGGAAGGGGGCGTGATCCGTGGCCTGGCCCCGGTGCTCGACAGGCTCCGGCCGGACGCGGAACTCACCGTGGAAGTCACCCCGGAGCGGATGGCGCGGCTGGGCGACTCGGCCGAAGAGCTGCTGGAGACGATGCGCGCACACGGCTTCCACGTCTACCGGCTCGCCAACAGCTACGCGCCGGAAAGCTACCCGGCGGCGCTTCACCGCTCCCCAGCGGTGCCGGTGCGCTGGCGTGGCCCGGTCACCGCGGAGAGCGATCTCATCTTCTCCCGGGTCGATGCCGAAGTGCTTCCGTGACGGGGGCGCCTCGGACAGCCCTCGGCCGGTGGGCACGGCCGGTCGGTCGGGCAGACGGTCAGCCGGGCAGACGGTCGCCCGGCCCCTCCGGGAACGATCAACCGGCAGCCGGATAGCGCCACGTGAAGTGTGCGAGCTGTCGCGCCCGGGCCTCGACGACGGCCATACGGGCAGCGCGTTCGGCGGTCTCGGTGTGGGAGGGCTGACCGGTCGCCTGGCCGGGCCACTTCCGGTAGAGGAGTCCTACTTCGGGGGTGAACCAACCGCGGCTCGTGGCGTTCAGCGCGAGCAGCAGACCCGTGTCCTCCGATGCGGGGAGGGCCATCCAGCCGCCGAGGGCGAGGACCAGGTCGCGGCGCATGAAGAGGGTCGCCGGGTGGACCTGGGCGCGGAACCCGTTCGCCTTCCAGAAGTCGAGGACGGCGCCACGCTCGATCGGGCCCGGCTCGGGATCGCCCGGAAAGCCGGCAGTCGAGCCGTCGGGCAGCAGATCCACCGCGCGCGAGGTCGCCCAGCCGAGGCTGCGGTCGCCTTCGAGAGCGGCCAGATCGCGCGCCAGCGTGCCCGGCGGCAACTGGTCGTCGGCGTCCAGGACCTTGAGGTACTCGCCCTCCGCGTGCGCCAGGGCGATGGTGCGGGCGACGCCGGGGCCGCCGGGCCGTCCCTGCCGGAAGATCACCCGCTCGTCATCCGGGACGTGCGAGGCGACCTCGTCGCTCCGTCCGTCCTCCTGGATGACCCACTGCCACTCCCACCCTTCGGGCAGTTCCTGCCGGCGGAGCGACCGGTACGCCTCCGGCAGGAAGTGCGCCGACGGTGCATGTACGGCAGTGACGACGATGATGCGCCGGCGCACGGCGCTCACCACCTTTCCAGGGGAGTGGTGAACAGTATTTCCGTGCGATCGCCCGGCAGGATGACGTCGGAGACGCCGACGATCCGTTCCTTGATGTCGATCGAGGTCTTCCGGAGGACGAGCACCGACGTCCCGGGCGGCAGCTCCAGCTCCTCCGCCTCTTCGGGCTTCGGCGGCCGGGCGGTGACGCGTTCCTCGATGCGGTCCAGCTCGATTCCGACGGTGTAGAGCTGGCTCTGCGAGCCGCCCGGCCAGGGCTCCTTGGTCTCGTCCAGCAGGTCGGGGTTCGCCGCGATCAGGCCGTGGACGAGGTAGGACGTCACCAGGCTGAAGGGGGCGCTCTCGGCGGTGTACCGGGTGCGGTAGCTGCGTTCGAGGAGGGGGGTGCCCGCCGGCAGGGCGAAGGCCTCCGCGAGGTTCTCGTCCGCCACGATCTCGCGGTACGACGCGTGGAAGACGAGGTCGCCGACCTGGAGGCCGGTGTCGTGCTCCGTGGCTCCGGTCCGGGCCCGTTCCGCCACCGGCCCGCGCGCCCGGCTCTTCTCCCACTGGTGGCGGAGGTTCGTGCGCACGGCCGTGGTGCGCGGGCGCCGGACGAAGTTGCCGCGCCCGTGCTGCTTCTCGATGAGGCCCTCGTCCCGCAGGACGCGAAGCGCGTCCCGGACGGTCGGCACGCTGCGCTGGAACTCCTCGGCGAGCTTCGCCTCCGACGGCAGGCGATCTCCCGGCCTCAGCCGACCTGCGCGGATGGACTGCCGGAGGGTGTCCGCGATCCGCTCGTACGCCACTGCCATCGGTACTCACCGTTCCGTCGCTCGGTGCGCTGGCCAGCCGGCCGGCCAGACGGCCTCAGCTTACGACTCATAAAGAGGTGTTGACGTGTGGCGAGATGCTCCGGCGTGGCCCTTCGTGGCCGGGGACGTCCAGGTCATGGGGAAGGCGGCGGGGTCTTCACGGCCGCGGTCTCCACGACTGTGGTCTCCACGGCCGCGGTCCTCACTGCCGCGGTCCTCACGGCCGTGGTCCTCACGACATGGAAGCGCCCGACCGCTGGCGACGGGGGATGCACCAGCGATCGGGCTGCGGCCAGCCTAACAAGGCTGCTGGAGCGGCGGGAGTCAACTTCCCAGCTGCAATGACCTGTTGTGATGGGGATCACGCCACGTGGCCCACTGTTACTCGCCTGCTCGCCTGCTTGCCTACTCGCCTGCCTGCCTGCTCGCCTACTCGTCGCACGAGGACGCGTACGTGAGACGGGGCAGATACTCGTGCCATTTCTGCGGCGTCAGCACGCCCCGGGTGGTGGAGCAGACGCGACGAATCGCCTCGCCGGAATCGAGGTTCCACAGCCGGACGGTATCGGCGCCGCTCGACACCCCGAGCAGGTGGCTTCCGGGGCTGAACGACAAGAAATTGCCCGTTTTGGCGTTGGGGCTCATCGACTGACCGATGGGAGTGGCCGCCGAGGGGCGGGTGACGTTCCAGAGCCGGACCATGTCGTCGTTGCCGCCGCTCGCCAGGGTGCGGCCGTCCTGGCTGAACGTCAGCGACACGATCGCTTCGGTGTGGCCGGTGAGCGGCGCGCCGAGCGGTCTCGCGTGACGTGGGTCGGTGACGTTCCAGAGCCGGACGGTGTTGTCGTCGCTGCCGCTGGCCAAGGTATGGCCGTCCGGACGGTAGGCGAGCATGTTGATGGGTCCCAGGTGCCCCTTGAGGGGCGCGCCGAGGGGGGCGGCATGACGCGGGTCGGTCACGTTCCACAGTCGGACGGTGCCGTCCGAACTGCCGCTGGCGAGCGTGTGGCCGTCCGGGCTGAAGACGAGGGAGTTGACGTATCCGGTGTGGCCGGTGAGGGGCGCGCCGAGCGGGCGGAGGCGGGACGGGTCGCTGACGTCCCACAGCTGAAGGGTGCGGTCGTCGTAGGCGGTGGCCAGCGTGTGCCCGTCGGGGCTGAAGACCAGCGCGTCCGCGTACCGGGTCCGCAGCGCGACGGGCGGCCCGTAGCGGACCGGCCGCTTCGGGTCCTCGACGTGCCACAGCTGTACCGCGCGGCTTCCCGTCCGTACCGCGAGGGTGCGGCCGTCGGGGGAGAACGCCATCGTCCGCACGTCACCCTCCCCGGCCGCGAACGGTTTGCCCAGCAAGGCGGGCCGCTGGGGATCCTGCACGCTCCACAGCCGGACCCGTTCGTCGCGCGCGGCCGTGGCCAGCACCCGCCCGTCCGGGCGGAACGCTCCCATGCGGCCGATCATGTCCGACGCGGGTATCGACCACAGGCGGACCTTGCTGTCGCCGCTCCCGGTGGCGAGGGTGTGGCCGTCGGGGCTGAAGCCCACGGCGTACATCTCACCACTGCTGCCGGCGAGCGGCTCGCCGACCTGCGAGGGGTAGGCCGGATTGCTGACGTTCCACACGCTTGCCGTGCTGTCCGCGCTGCCCGCGGCGAGCATGGTTCCGTCGTGGCTGAAGGCCACCGACCATACGGGGCCGGTGTGGCCGGTGAGCGGCGCACCGAGCGGCTTCGCGTGACCGGGGGCAGTCACGTTCCACAGCCGGATGGTGTCGTCCGAACTGCCGCTGGCGAGCGTGCGGCCGTCGGGGCTGAAGGCCACGGAGTGCACCGTGCTCTTGTGGCCCTTCAGCTCCTGGCCGACCGGCGTCGGACGGCGTGGATCGGCCATGTCCCACAGCTTGATCGTGTTGTCGTCGCCACCGGTTGCCAGGGTCCGTCCGTCGGGGCTGAACGCCAGGCAGCGCACGGCGGCGGTGTGGCCGGTCAGGCTGCGTAGTGGCTTCGGCCGGTGCGGGTCGCCCACGTTCCACAGGCCGACGCTGTGATCTTCGTCGGCGGAGGCCAGGGTGCGTCCGTCCGGGCTGAAGGCGATCAGAAAGATCGAGCCGTGGTGGCCGGTCAAGGGCGCGCCGATCGGCTGCGGGTGGGCGGGGTCCCGCACGTCCCACAGCCGGATCGTGCCGTCGTCCGAAGCGCTGGCGAGGGTGTGTCCGTCCGGGCTGAAGACCGCGCTGCTCACCCAGCTCGTGTGGCCGGTGAGGGGCTCGCCGAGCGGGCGCGGGCGGGTCGGGTCCGTCACGTCCCACAGCCGGACGGTGCGGTCATAGCTCGCGGTGGCCAGGAGCCGTCCGTTCGGGCTGAACGAGGTGAGGTAGACGGCGCCGGTGTGGCCGAGCAGCGGCGTGGCCAGCGGCGCGTTCACCGTCGAGATCAACCGGTTGTTGGTGCCCTCGTCGTCCGGCCGCAAGCGGTGTGCCACCAGGTCGAGCTGGGCGGACAGCGACGGATCGGTGAGCTGGACGCGATCGGCCTCGGCGAGCACCTGCCCGAACACCGCGTCGTCGCGCTGCTGCCAGGCGACCACCGCCGAACCGGCGGCCAGTACCGCCAGCACGGCCAGTGCCGAGACCGCGGCCCGGCTGATCCAGACCGTGCGCTTGCGCAGCCGTACCGAAGCGTCCAGGAAGGCCACCGCGCTGCGGGTCAGATAGGTGTCACCGGCCGACTGCGCCCAGGTGCGGGCCTGTTCCAGCCGCGACCCCCGGTAGAGCAGCGACGGGTCGCGGTGCGAGTCCTCCCAGGCCCTGCCGTCCTCCTCCAGCCGCTGGCGCAGCAGGTTGCCGTTCCGGTCCTCGTCGATCCAGTCGCGCAGGCGTGGCCAGGCGTGCAGCAGCGCCTCATGGGTGATCTCCACGGCCTCCGCGTCGAGCGTCACCAACCGGGCGTGCACCAGCGCTTCGAGCGACTCCTCCGTCTTGTGGGGGTCCGTCGACTCCTCCGCCAGCTGGCGCCGCGTCCCCCGCCTCCGGGTGGCCTGGGTGTCCTCGCCCAGCCGGACCAGCCTGAGGAGCAGCAGCCGCGCGGCCGTGCGCGCCGTCGGGTCGAGGCCGGACCAGGCCCGCTCGGCGGTCGCCGCCACGGCTCCCTGGATGCCGCCGGCCGCGCGGTAGCCGGCCAGTGTCAGCCTGCCGGCCTTCCGCCGTTGCCAGGTGGCGAGCAGGGCGTGGGAGAGGAGCGGCAGCACCCCCGCGTCGTGGGTCCCCCCGGGGCCGTCGGCGCTCACTTCCCGGATGATCAGCTCCGCCAGCCCCGGTTCGAGTTCCAGACCCACTGCCTTGGCCGGTCCGGTCACCGCGTCCCGCAGCTCGGTGGTGGTCAGCGGCCCGAGCACCATGTGCCGGTGTTGCAGCGCGTCGGCCAGTTCGGGATACCCCAGGCACCGCTCGTAGAAGTCGGCGCGGATGCCGAGGAGGACGAGCACGGGGGCCGGGTCACCGGAATCGGCCGGCGTGCACGCGGCATGCAGGAGCTGGAGGAACGTGCGCCGTTCCGACTCGTCGGAGCAGAGGGTGAAGGCTTCCTCGAATTGATCGACGATGACCACCGGACGGGCCGCGGAGGACGTCCCGCGCCTCGCCCACGCCGTGACGGCCTCCCGCACCCCGTGCGCGAAGCGCGCGGTACAGGGCTCGTTCGCCGCCGATCCCCTCGCCGCCGATTCCTTCGCCGCTGATTCCTCCGCGGCAGCGAGGACGGGGGCCAGCTCAGGGATCCGGCGGGTCAGCTCCGCGAGCGGCCCGCAGCCCGGCACGAGCTGGAGCACCTCCCGGCCGTTCCCGTCGCCCAGCGCACCGTTCCGCAAGGCGGGTACCAGGCCGGCGTTCAGCAGGGAGGACTTTCCCGCCCCGGAGGCGCCCACGAGCATGACCAGGCCGCCCGTCGTCCCCGCCGCGCGGAGCTGAGCGACGAGGGCATCCGTGCTCCGCTCCCGTCCGAAGAACCACCGGGCATCTTGCCGACGATACGAAGCCAGCCCCCGGTAGGGGCACACACCGGGTACGGTCGAGGCGTCGGCCGGGGGGCGTTCCTCCTCCTCCACGGAGGCCGCGGCGCGGTCGCCGACCGCGCGCTCCCACAGGCGCTGCCACTGGACCAGGTCGTACAGGCCCGTGGACACCGGCACCGACCGATGACGCCGTGCTTCGGGGACGAGGATGTGCAGCACCGCGGCGAGGCCGTCGAACTGGGCCGGCACGTTCTTGGCCCGTCGCCAGTCGCTGATCCGCTGCACGGACACCCGCACGGGGCGCCCTCGTTCGTCGACCCGCTGAAGCCGGACGACGGCCTCGGCCACCTTCTTGAGGGGAGGGTTGCCGGCCTCCTTGTACAGCAGCGCGAGCTGTTCCGCGAAGGCTGTGCGTGCCCCTGAGTCGGAACTCAAGGTCTCCACTCCTTACTTCCCCCGCAGCTGGACATCCGGACCGGAAAACTCACCTTATCTGGCTGACCTGCGGTGATGCCGTCGGTCCGATACCGGAACCTCCTCGGCGGGAGCCGCAGCTGGCAGGATCATGGCGCAGCAGCGCAGGTAACCGGGTATCGGCCCTCCAGGCCACCAGCTCGGCGCCGAGAGACAAGCCTTGACGCATGTTCTCGCCATTTTCCGCCGGAGTCACCATCCGGTCGTGAGGTCTTGGCGCATGAGAGGAAGAGATCCGTGGCGCCGGTCCCCTCCGGACCGCCCTCGCGTCGCCTACGGGTCTGCCATTTTCGATCCGCGCCGGTACGGGGGGCGCGGATCGACACCGCCCGCGCCGTTCGGCACCGGTCTCTACGAGGGGAGAGACCGGCATCGAACGGCGCGGGCGGGATGGCGCGCAGCGCAGCGCGGCCGTACGTGGTCGGTCCGACGTGGCGAGCGCGCGCATTCCGTGCCGCGGTCGGCGGGCCGGCCCTGAGCCCTCAGCCCGGAGGCCAGGCCGGCCCTGAGCCTGGCGAACATGTCCCGCTGAAGCAACCGGCAACGGGCGCCGGCCGCGCTCCGCAACTCACTTGTGACTTCCGGGGCGACAGGAATGTGAATTGGCGGTGAAGAGGGTTTTGGAAACTCCGGGCGGGAAAAGTGCGGGACCGTGAGTTACAGCAACGAGGGCATGCCGCAAAATGCCCCATACGACCCCAGCAGAAACGCTCCCTACTACGGTGGTCCAAACGGTCCGCGCGGTGGCGATACAGCCCCTCTCCCCGCCCAAGGGGCGTACGCCCCACGCAATATCAATTCCGCCCCGCCCGTTCATCCTGAACCCGGTGCCCCATACGGTCGATCTTCGAATGCCCCGTCCCATACGCCCAGGAGTCCTTCGGGTAACGGGAGCGGCGTCGGGAAGGATCGGCTGGCCTTGATCATTCACAGCCTCGCGGATATCGCTGCGATATTCCTGGGGTTGTGGATCCTGCTCTACCTGCTCGACGCGAATCAGGCGAACGTCTTCGTCGACTTCGTGCACGGCATCGCCGACTGGCTCGCCAGCTGGTCGCAGGACATTTTCACCATGGACACCGAAGGGCTGCGCGTCTTCTTCAACTACGCCCTGCCCGCGGTGATCTATCTCGCGGTCGGCCATGGCGCCGCAGCCTGGCTGCGGCGCCTCTGATCATGCTTCCGCCCTGCTCAGGGGCGCACCGATCACCTGTGACCCCTGAGCGCGGGGCGGGTAACGGAATCGCGCCCATTCCCCGCCGCCCCGGAGCCGTATAAGCCGCCCTTCCCTCCGATGCTGCTGCCTCCCCGTGCGTTCCGGGAGGGCGCGGATACGCACTGCCGGGCAGGCATTCAGCGGCCCGACGGTCGGAACGCCGATTTCCTCTGCCGATTTCCCCTGCGGATATGAGCGCGAGTACGCCTCGTACGCACTCCCCGCCGACCGCCCGCCACACGAGAGGCCGGCTCGATGCTCCGGTCGCTCACGTGAAGATCTTGCCCGGGTCGAAGATGCCGGCCGGGTCGAGGGCGGTCTTGACGGCGCGGTGCAGGGCCAGCACGCCGGGGCCGGTCTCCGCTGCCAGGCCGCGCTTCTGCAAGAGGCCCACGCCGTGCTCACCGGTGACGGTGCCGCCGGGGGAGAGCGCCTCGTCCCACTCGCCGATCAGGGGCAGCGGCCTCGGCTCGCCGTCCGGGCCGGACGCGGGCCGGGGCACCGCGGTCCCCGGCACCCGGTCCGGCCGAGCTCGGGAACGAACCGCCGGTGCACGCCCGCGGAGTCCTTGCCCGCCTTGCGCAGCACCAAGAGATGTGCCACATAGGCCCAGTTGGGGCGCATGCCGTTCCACGACGCCGACCAGCGCCGCGCGCACCGGTTCCCGGTCCCGGCGCGAGTGCGCGATGAAGTGCTGGAAGCGCTGTTCCGCCGACGGGTCACCCAGGCACAGGGCGACGTTCCGGGCGGTTTTGCGGCTGGGTGTCACCGCCCTTCGGGCACCGGCGGCGCGGACGTGGTGACGGGGCTACACGTGCCCCGTGTCCGCATCGTGGTCGTCGAAATGTCCGCCCAGTACCGCGAGCTACCATCCCGAGATGTCAGCCAAGTTGAACGCGGCGGGTATCGAACAGGCGGCACGGCGGCTGGCGCCGGTGGTGCGCCGCACCGCGCTGGAGGAGAACCCGCGGCTGTCCGCTCTGCTCGGGAACCGGGTTCTGCTGAAGCGGGAAGACAGCCAGATCTGCCGCTCGTACAAGGTGCGCGGCGCCTTCAACCTCATCTCCTCGCTCACCGACGAGGAGCTGCGGCGCGGCGTCGTCTGCGCCAGCGCGGGCAACCACGGCCAGGGCGTCGCCTTCGCCTGCAGCCGGCTCGGCATCCGCGGCCGGGTGTTCGTCCCGTCCAACACTCCGCGCCAGAAGCGGGAGCGCATCGAGGCGTTCGGTGGTGACGCCGTCGAGCTCGTGGTCGTCGGCAGTACCTACGACGAGGCCAGCGCCGCCGCACACTGGGACAGCGAGCACACCGGCGCGGTGTACGTCCACCCCTTCGACGACGTGCGGACCATGGAGGGCCAGGGCACGGTCGCCCGGGAGATCACGCAGCAGGCCGACCGTGCCGTGGACACCGTGGTGGTACCCGTCGGCGGTGGTGGCCTCATCAGCGGCATCGCCGTATGGCTGCGCGCGCACTCGCCGCGCACCCGAATCGTCGGCGCCGAACCGGCCGGCGCCGCCAGCATGCGGGCCGCCCTGGAGCACGGCGGGCCCGTGGCGCTGCCCGAGCTCGACTCGTTCGTCGACGGGGCGGCCGTGGGCAAGGTGGGTGCGCAGGCGTTCCCGCTGGTGAGGGACTTGGTGGACGAGATCGTCACGGTCGACGAGGGCGCGCTGTGCACCGAGATGCTCGACCTCTACCAGACCGACGGCATCATCGCCGAACCCGCCGGAGCGCTGGCGAGCGCGGCGGCCCGGCAGGTCCTGCCGGGGGCGGGGCCGGGCACGGTGGCGTGCGTCGTCTCCGGCGGCAACAACGACGTGAGCCGCTATGCCGAGGTGGTGGAGCGCTCCCTGGCGCATGTGGGCCTGCGCCACTACTTCCTCGTGACGTTCCCCCAACAACCGGGCGCGCTACGGCACTTCCTCGACGAGGTGCTCGCCAAGGGGGAGGACATCGTCGCCTTCGAGTACGTCAAGAAGAACAACCGGGAGACGGGCCCCGCCCTTGTGGGCATCGAACTGGAGCGTGCGCAGGACCTCGACAGCCTGCTCCAGCGCATGCAGGACAGCCCGCTGACGATAGACAGGATCTCGCCGGGCTCCCCCTGGTTCTCCTTCTTCCTGTGAGCCGTCCGAGAGCCGTCCGAGAGCCGTCCGAGAGCCGTCCGAGAGCCGTCCGAGAGCCGTCCGCGAGCTCGTCCTGAGCCCGCCGTGCGCCCTTCGTGAGCGCTGCGACGGGCAGTAGCGACAAGCGCCCTCGCGGAAAAGGCCGTTGGCCATCCGCGAGGGCCGTCCCTCGTGCCGTACGGCCCAGGATCGTCTCCCAGGCCGCTCGCAAACGATCTCCCGGAACGGGTCAGGGGCCCGACCCGCTGAGCGGATCAGGCCCCTGACCTGGTGTTCCTTCAGTCGGGGTGGCGGGATTTGAACCCACGACCTCTTCGTCCCGAAGCAATTCGATCGTCGGTTCGGCCTGCGAAAGGCACCCTCTTGGCCTGGGCTAACTGTCCCTGGGCGTCCGTCGTCGTACGCGGCGGTACACCCCGGTTGTAGCGCAGTTAGACACTCAGGCGGAGCTTGACGAATGAGCGAAGTCGCCTGCGGCTCCTACGACCTATCAGGGTCGGCTTCGCCGACGGCTGCAACACGCGCGCGTGTTGCAGCCGGTTGTAACCGGACACCCCGGACAGCCCCTGTTTCTGCTGTCCGGGTCGTTTTCCCTGGTCATCGCTCTAACCGGACAGTCGGACAGCTGGGACACCTCCCCGTCCGTCCAGGGGAGGCCCGGATGTTCCTTCCCTGGCTCCCCTCGCTGCTACCAGTTCAGGAATCCTGCGGCGTCATCTGCTCTGGTGACGCCACACACCGAAAACCCGTGTCATCGTCCTGCATAAAGTCGTCAGCATCGTTGAAGGCGGACGGCACCCCGCGGAACAACGGGCTGGTGAAGGCGCTGCCCTTCAGCTCGTATCGCCCCGGTTGGGTCGGAGTGGAACACCACTCCCATACATTGCCGATCATGTCGTAGATGCCGTATGGCGATACGCCACTGTGGTAGCGGGAGACCGGAGTGGTGCCCTCTACGCCAGTCTCGCGCACGTTGCACTTGGCGGCAGTCCTCTGGTCACCCCACGGGTAGATCGTCCCTGTTGTGCCGCGAGCCGCTTTCTCCCACTGCTCAGCGGTGGGCAATGACTTGCCAGCCCACTCCGCGTACGCGGAGGCGTCCTTCCACGACACCTCGACCACCGGGTGGTCGTACAAGCGGCGTGGGCACCGACCCCCCTCCCAGTGCCGGGGAGTTCGGTGTCCGACGGCCGTGCAGAATCTCGCGTAGTCAGCGTTAGTCGTTGGGAACGTGTCGATGTGGAACTCATCAACCCATACCGGTTCGTCAGTCTCCCCGGCCAAATAGATCCCCTCGGGGACCCGTGCCATCAGCTTCCCGTCGCGCTGGTGCTTGACGTACTGCCCGCTCATGACCGGGGTCTCTGCTGGGTCGATCAACTGGCGTGGAACGGGGTCGTTGACTGATAGCAAACCGACGAAACGTCCGTGAACATCGGGGCTGGCCTCGGCCAACAAGGTGTCCAGAGCCGCTTGGTTCACCATGCGAGGAATGCTCTCTGGTCCGCCCCTCTCCCACTTGGAGATGATTCGGTCGGAGACCCCCAGCTTCTCAGCGAGATCCATCAAGCTCATCCGGGCAGCCTCACGCAGCGCCTTGACCTCTCGGCCCGTCCACTGAGTAACGAGTGGCATGATCGCTCCCCCTTCGATTGACGGTCCGCCCCGGGCGTCGCGCGCGGACCGCCACGTTCAGTTACAGGCGCTCCCCAGGAATGTCGGCATAGACGTCGCGCAGAGCGCTAAGAACGGGGTCTTCAGCAGCGAACTGAACGTCGTCCAAGGCACTGATGGTGCGCACTCCGATGGAGGTGTTGGTGGCGAAGGCAGCCCGCATCCGCGGCACGTCGGCGAGGGTGACGGGAGCTGTGGTCATCTTCTCGTCGTAGGCAGCCTGGAGGAGCTGCATAGTGACGCCGGGCAGGACAGGCGCGTCAGGCCACACGACCACGCCGGATTCGTCGATGAAGCCCATATTCCAGGTCCCGCCCTCGGAGATGCGCCCGTCGGCTTCAACGAAGACAGCGTCATCAAAGCCCGCGCGCTGGGCTTCACGCCGCAGTCGGAGCTGAGGGAAGAGGCCGATGTGTTTCACCGCTGCTGTGTCGCGGCTGAAGGTGAACGTCTTCGCCTTGAGCGACGGTGGAGGCATGGCGCCGGCGGGACGGGTGGTTACCAGGATGTGAGGGTCGGCATCGGCTCCGGGGTGTCCCATTTCCAGCCCGGGGTCAAAGATCGTGACCCTGATGTTGAATGAGCCTGTGCGCTGGCCAACTGCCTTACGGACGTAGCCGAGCACCCGCTCCGGGTCAAGATCGGCATTGAAGACCAGTCGGCAGTCCCGTACGAGTCGTTCCATGTGTAGCGTGAGCCCACGAATGGCACCGTCGTCCATACGCATCGACGTGAAGTGCCCGTAGTTCGTCAGGGCGAGGGTCTGAAGATCTTCGAGCGATACTGATGCTCCGTTGAGTTCGGCCATGCGAGCCAGTCTGGCACCCGCTCCGGAGCCGAATCACGTGGTCAGCCTAGAAAGTTCGGATTAGTTCGGTGCAGGGGCGGTGAGAGTGCGTTCCGAGATGCCGCTTGCGCCGACAGGCTTGTCACATGACGCCAAAGACACCGAACACGCAGGTCACCACCTCACTCGCTGCCGCTCGATGTGCTGGAGGTTCGCTCTTCCTCCAGCTTCTCGACCCGCTCGGCAAGATCAGTGAGTCGGGACGTGACTCGCACCAGCTCAGCCTGAATGTCACGGATGCCCACAGCGGTCTGCTGTGCGGTGGGCTCGCCCTGCACAGGATCGATCACGTACGTGCCGCTCCCCGGGCGCCCTTCGACGAGCCCCTCTTCGGCGAGCTGCCCGTACGCGCTCTGCACGGTCATAAGCGCTACGCCGAGCTTCTTCGCGTATCCCTTGGCGCCCGGCAGCCGCGCCCCTGGGCCGTACGTCCCGTCGGCGATGTCGTCGCGGATCTGGGCGGCGATCTCCCGGGCGTTCGGCGTCTTCGGGGGCTTCGAGTCCATCAGTAGAGCGTACCTGACCTAGGTCATTTGGGGTTTTTGAGCGCGACTCCTTGACACCTCGAAAGCAACCTAGGTAGCTTCATCCCATCGCAACGACCTAGGTTACCTAGGCGGCGAAAGCCCGTCTGAACCGGCGGAGCCGAGCGAATCCGCAGTACCCCGCACCAGCTGGAAGACCCGGGAAGGCGACGTTGTCGCACGCCGACGGGCTGGGAGCGGACCTTCCTTGAGAACTGAACAGAGCGCTGAGAACGAGTGATTTTGGCTGCTGACGCGCTTCCAACCGGGGCGTCAGCAGCAATGACCACTCGTCTTCGACGAGCGGTCGTATCAGCCCGAGCACCCGGGCGCGCGACTCGCTTGGCCTGCTTCTGCCGGGCGGTCGTCTCTCGCCAAGGACCGCGACCGCCCCGCCCTTCCTTCTCTTTCGAATCAGGAGATCAGCAATGACTAACCGCCACTTCGTCTCCCAGTCCACCGGCCCGGTTGTCCTCGGGCTCGATCTGCCGATGGGCAGTGTCCACGTGCAGGTCCTCTCCAGCATCACGACCACCCGTGTGGTGCTGCGGACGGTCGACTCGTCGGGGCCGGCCGCCGACGCGGTCAATGGGGCCCGCAGCAACCAGGACGGTCAGACCCTGGCTGTGGAGGTCCCGAAGATCCCGGGCGACGTGATGATGCAGAACGTCCGAGGCAATCGGGTCACGCAGAGCGTGGGCACGGTGTACGGGTCGGTCACCGGCGTCACGATCGTCAACGGCCGAATCATCACCGGTGGTGGTACCGGCGTGATGGACACGGTCAGCCCGATCGAGGCCATCGTCAGCCTGCCGGTCGGTTCCTCCCTCGCGGTCGTCTCCCAGTCCGCGAGTGCCCGTGTCCACGGGGCCATCGAGCGCATGGAGTTCCGTTCCATCTCAGGAGACCTGGAGATCGACGGAGCCCGCCACCTGAGCGCGTCCACCACCTCCGGCGACGTGATCGTCGGCAGTCTGTCCGACCGTCTCACCGCCCGCTCCGTGTCGGGCGATATCACCGTGGACCTCTACAGCGGCTCCGACGCGGACCTGAACACTACCTCCGGAGACGTGGACGTACGCGCCACCGCCCAGGCGGCCGGCGCCCTGCGCGCCAACACCGTCTCCGGCGACGTCCGCGTGAGCGGTGGTCGCGCATTGCGGGTGAGTGCCCACAGCGTCAGCGGTCGCGTACGCACCAGCTGAGAACTGCCCACCGCGTCCCGCCCACGGCTGTCCCGGACAACGTCCGAGGGCGGCCGTGGGGGATTCGCCCGGAGCTCCGCGGGATATCCGCGGCCGGTTGCCTCCCGCCCGTCCAGCTCACTGCCGTACGGGCGGGGTTGAGGGGAGCCGGAACATCCCTTCGCTTTCGAGGAGTCCTGATGAGCGTTGTTGTTGAGATCGTCTCGTTCGGCTACCTGCACGATGCACCGCCCGTCGCCCACCTGACCATCGACTTGCGGCACCACTTCCGTGACCCGCACGTCAGCCCCGAGCTGCGGTACATGACCGCGGACGACGAACCGGTCCGCACAGCGGTGCTGAACACCCCCGGCATCACCGACCTGGTCGAGGCCACGGCGACCGCGGTCACCGCGTTCGCCTCCGGTCCCAGCGCCGGAGTGGTCACCGTCGCCGACGGATGCGCCGGCGGCCGCCACCGCGCCCCCACGTTCGCTCTCGCGCTGGCTGAGCGGCTGACCGCTGCCGGGCACCGCGTCAACGTCTGCCACCGAGACCTGGACAAGCCCGTCGTCCAGCGCTGAAACGGCCCCGCACCGGGCTCTGCACGGTCGCCCTGATGGTCGCAGGACGGGTTCGACTCCCGCCCAGGGCACGCACGACCAACACCACTCTCGAAGGAAAACGGAGAAACGACCATGTTCCGAAAGAACCCTTCCCCGGCAGTCGAGGACAGCAAGAGCCGTTCCAGCGATGACCTGCGGCGCGAGTACGAGCTGATCAACCGGGAGCGGGCCGGCGGCGGGACCTCCCCGGGTGCCATCGCGGACCAGAACGACATCGCCCGCGAGCTGGAGCGACGCGGCGAGCTGTAGAGCGCGCTCCTACCAGCCTCGGACCCACTATGCGGGGGAGCCGCGACGCGTGACCGAGCAGGTCAACTCCCGCTCGGGCCTCTCACCCGCTGACCACACACCACGTACTTGCCCTGGGGCGGTCGCCTCTCGCCAAAGACCGCGACCGCCCCGGGCCCGTCCCTTCGACTCAAGGAGAGCTCCACATGCGTACGTACATCGGCACCCAACAGGTCGTGTCCACGGGCGAGTTCGATGAGCTGGCCTTCGGCTTCGAGGAGCAGCCGCTGGGCATTGACCGTGAACTGTTCCTCAGCCCCTTCGAGCCGGAGACGGTCGACGAGCGCGCCGCCCGCCTGGACGCTGCCGCCGACATCCTGGCGGACCTGCGGGAGCAGGGCGAGAGCGGCGACGAGATCGCCGCGTGGGATGCCCTCTACGCCGACGCCCTGACCGCCGTTGCGCCGCTGCGGCGCGTCTGCCGCGTCTGCCGCGTCCGCCGTTCGGCCGGAACGGGGGAGGCGGCATGAGCCAGACACTGACGATGCTGGCCGCCGCCGCGCCGCTTGCGGCCGGATGGTCCCTGCACTCCCGGTGGCTGAACCGCCGCATCGAGGCGGCCCGCAGGGACCCGCTGACGGGACTGCTGACCCGTGACCCGTTCCAGGCCCGTGCCCGAAGGGTCACGGGGGCAGGGGCGTTCGCGGTGGTGGTCCTCGACCTGGACGGCTTCAAGCAGATCAACGACACCTACGGCCACGCTGCTGGAGACGCCGTGATCGCTGCGAGCGGCCAGCGCCTGGGGGAGTGGAGCGGTAGCCACAGCGGTGTGGCCGGCCGCCTCGGAGGGGACGAGTTCGCCGCCGTCATCCGCGTCTCCCGCGCTCGGGAGCTGCGCGCCGCCATGAACGCACTGACCGCGTCGCTCGCCGAACCGGTGGAGTTCGAAGAACACCTGATGTGGGTGGGCGCCTCGACGGGAGTCGTTCAGCAGCACACCGGCAACGGCGTCGCGGACCTGTCGCAGTTGATGCGGCGCGCGGATGAGGTCATGTACGGGGTCAAGCAGACCGGAGGCGGCTGGATGGCTGCCTCCCATGCCACCCCCGCGTACCGGACGGTCAACGGCCGCCGCGACGGCCGCCGCGGCACCAGCGCGGACCACAGCACCGAAGGAGGCTCGCTGTGAGCCAGATCTACAGTGCGCGGGGCGCGCGGCAGATGGACGCGGCCACCGTCGCCAAGGCCCACGCCGAAGCCGACCTGCTGCGGGCCCAGGCCGCCGCCGCGGCGGGCAAGGCAGGTGTCGAAGTCGAACGCGTCCGGCGGGAAGCCGCAGCGCAGGCCCGCCGCGAAGGGCGCCAGGAGCGCCAGGAGAATGCGGCGGCTCGCCGGGAGCGGCGCCGGGCCGCGTGCGCCCGGATCGGCGGGCAGTTGGACGCGCATCGCGTGACGCTGGTGACCGTCGCGGTCATCGCGCTGTTCGTGTCGGTGGCGCTGCCCGCGCAGATCGACTTCCTGGGCAGCCGGTGGGCGTGGCCGATGGCTGTGGCCGGCGGTGTTTCGCTGGAGTCCCTGACGTGGATGTTTGCCATCCAGGGCCAGCGTCGCGAACAGCGTGGCCTGTCCGCCGGCGTCCACCGCGTTGGAACCTGGTCGGCTGCGCTGGTGGCCGCCGGGATCAACCTGGCGCACGGCGCGCAGATGTGGGGTTTCGGCTTCGGGGTGGTCGCTGCGGTCGGCTCGCTGGCCGCGCCGGTGGCGTATGAGACCTACCGCCTGTCGGTCTCCGAGGACGACACCGGCGCCAGCCCGGAGGAGATCCGGCACAATCGGCGCCGGCGGCGCCACCACCGCAAGGTGCACCGCGCCGCGACCCGGCTGCGGTGGGCCACCGTCCCGCCGATGGATGAGGCCCGCGCGTGGGAGACCGCCTGGCGGATGGTCCACGCTGCCGAGCCCGGCGTCACCCGCCGGGAGCTCAAGCGGCATACCAAGCGCGCGGGGAAGGTTGCCCAGCTCGTCACCGAGCACGCCGATGCCGGGCCGCTGCCCTCGCTGGAGCTGTTCACCGGCCCTCGTACGGACGACTCTCCCACGCCCGTGCCGGAGCAGGAGCGTACGGACTCTGAGAAGGGGGCTGGGGAGGAGCGTACGCAAGACCGTACGGACGAAGCCGCGAACGGTCCGTACGACCAGGTCAAGCCCCGTACGCCCCAGCCTCCGAAGTCGACCCGTACGCCACCCATACGGCCCGCCCGTACGGCCGCACGCGCCACCTCGGACAAGGCGTACGAGGACGCAGAGCTGGAGCGTACGCGCCAGCGCGCCGAGGAAGCGTACGCGCAGTCCCTGGACGCCGGAACGCCAATCGGCCCGGCCGCGCTGGGCCGGGAGTTCGGCTTCTCCGAAGGCTGGGCCCGCAAGCGCATCAAGGCCGTGGACGAACGCCGCGCCACCGCCGCCCGCCAGGGCCTGCACCTGGTGCCCGCGGCTGCGGCCCGCTGATGGCCGCCCAAAAGCCCAACCAGCTCTGACCTGTTCCCACTTCGCTCAGCGGGGCCCGGACGTCTGCCGGCCAAAGCGCCGTCCGGGCCCCTTCCATCTCCCGTTTCCGGAAGGAAGCAGCAGTGAATCACGACGATGAGTACGACTTCTTCAAGCAGCTTGACGCCGACCTGGCCGCCGAGGACGCCGCCGATTCGGGCGAAGTAGTCGACCTGAACAAGGCACGGGCCGCCCGCGCACAGTCGACCGGCTCCACCACCGCGCAGGATGCCGACCAGTCGGCCGACTCCGGGGCGGACCGGTCGGGCAGCGAGTCGGCCGACCCGGCTGCCACCGTGATGGTCGACGGTCCGGCCCCGGCCGGGCCCGGCTACTTCGACCGCCTGCGGGCCGCCAAGCGGCGCCCGGTCCGCCCCGCCTGGATGCAGTCGGTGACCGAGCTGAAGACCGCCGCCTCCTGGGTGGCCGGCCACTATGGCCACACCTGCGCCTACCACGGCCTGCGCGCCCCGGCCTACGCCGGACGCCTGATGCTTCAGTCTCCGCGCGGCACGGCCCGCTTTCTGGGCGAGACGATGCGCTGGGTGGCCGACAAGGAGGGCGAGCCGGTCCGCCTGGCGGCGGTCCGGCGGGAGGACGCGGCCGACTACCTCAAGCTCTCCCGGCAGCGCGACGGCCGCGTCCGGCTGCGCACCCTGGTCGCTGTACTGGCCTCACTGATCGGTCTGGGGGGCGCCCTGGCGCTGTATGTGCTGGCGCCGGGCTGGCTTCAGACCGTCTCGGTCGGGGCGCTGCTGATGGCGCTGGGCTTCGCTGGGCAGGAGGCCGATGCGCCGGTCATCACCCGGGCGGTGGACCTGCCGGGTGTGGAGCGGCTGACCAGCGACATCGTGGTGCGCGCGTTCACTGCGCTGGGCATCGCGGAGATCAACAAGCAGGCAGCCAAGGGCAAGGCGCTGGAGTTCAAGGCACCGATCCAGCGCGACGGCAAGGGCTGGCGTGCGGATGTGGATCTGCCCTATGGCGTGACGGTCTCCGACATCCTCGACCGCCGTGAGCGTCTGGCGTCCGGTCTGCGCAAGCCGCTGGGCTGCGTGTGGCCCGAGCCGGTGCCCGGCGAGCACACCGGGCGCCTGATGCTGTGGGTGGGGGATCAGGACATGGCCAAGGCCCCGCAGCCGTCCTGGCCGCTGCTGAAGTCCGGTACGGCTTCGCTGTTCAAGCCGGTGCCGTACGGCACCGACCCGCGGGGCCGGGCGGTCGACTTCGACCTGATGTATGCCAACTTCCTGGTCGGCGCGATGCCCGGCCGCGGCAAGACGTTCGCGCTGCGGATTCTGCTGCTGGCCGCGGCCATGGACCCCACCGCCGAGCTGCACACCTGGGAGTTCAAGGGCACCGGCGACTTCTCCTCCTTCCAGCCGATCTCCCACACCTACGGCTCCGGCCCCGGCGATGACGCCACGGTGGAGGGCTGCGTGGAGGCGCTGGAGTACGTCTACGGCGAGCTGGACCGCCGGGCCCGCGTCATCAACGGCCTGCCCAAGGACATCTGTCCGGAGAACAAGGTCACCCCGGCCCTGGCCGCGAAGAAGTCGCTGGGCCTGCACCCGCTGGTGATGACCATCGACGAATGCCAGGAAGTCTTCACGCACGAACAGTTCGGAAAGAAGGCCGCCGAGCTGGCCACCGCCATCATCAAGCGCGGCCGGGCCCTGGGTGTGATCCTGCTGCTGGGCACCCAGCGCCCGGACGCCGACTCCCTGCCCAAGGCCATCAGTGCCAACGTCGGCATCCGCTTCTGCCTTCAGGTCATGGGCCAGCCGGAGAACGACATGGTGCTGGGCACCTCGATGTACAAGAACGGCATCCGCGCCACCTCGTTCACCTCCACTGACCTGGGCATCGGCTACCTGGTCGGCTCTGGACCCAACCCGCAGATCGTGCGGTCGTACTACATCGACAACGCCACCGCGGAGAAGCTGTGCGAGCGCGCCCACGCCGCCCGCGCCGCGGCCGGCACCCTGCCCGACCCCGGCGCCGCCAAGACGGAGAAGGCGGCCGACACGCTGCTGACCGACGTGCTGGCCGTCATCCCCGCAGGCGAGACGAAGGTGTGGAACGAGACGGTTATCGACCGCCTGGCCGAACTGCGCCCCGAACGCTACGGCGAGTGGGGGCAGATGACCGGCGCGGACAAGACCGCCCACCTCACCGCCGCGCTCAAGCCCTACGGCATCAAGGTCCGCCAGGTGGGTCGCCGCATCGATGGCGAGTTCGTCAACCAGCGCGGCATCGAGCGCCAGGCCGTCGCCGATGCGATTGCGGAGCGTAACCGAAAGCGGGACGCGAGCTGACCGCCGGAGCCGCTATCGATAGCGCCACAGCCTGCTATCGATAGCGGCTCCGATAGACCCCCGCACACCACCTCATCAGGTCACTAGCGCATAGCGCCCCACCTGCGGAAACCCTCGAAAACCGGCTCCGGAGGCCGTTCATGACACCCACTGCCCTCACTATCGCCTTGCCGCTCATAGTCACGCTCTGTTACGCGCTTCTGTGTGCGGTCAGCCCGTTCGGGAACTGCCGCAAGTGCAAGGGCTTCGGCTACGCCCTCAAGACCGACCGCCGCGGACGCCTGCGCCCCGGCAAGACCTGCCGCCGCTGCCGAGGCGACCGCAAGCGCATCCGGCTGGGCCGCCACGTGTTCAACGTCGCCGCCCGCCTGCACAGCGACGGCACCCGATGAGGGGACGGCCCGCGATGCGCCTGCGCCTTTGCCTCCTGGCCCCCGCCGCGCTGCTCGCCCTGGCCGCCTGCACCCCGCCGCCTGGGCCCGCTGGCCGAGTCGTCGACAAGGCCACCACCTACCGGCCGGCCACCAAGACACGCGATTGGACCCTGACCGTCCGCACCGCCGACGGACACACGGCCCGCTTCACCGTCAGCCCCGCCGTCTACGACGCCTGCCGCCGGGGCTCGTCCTATCCCGCCTGCACCCGCTGACCACTCACCAAGGAGGCCCCCGTGGCCATCACCCTCTCCCTTGTCGTCCTCTTCGGCCTGGTCCTGTTCTTCCTGCTCCGCTCGAAGACCCTCGGCTACGGCTCCGCCTTCGTCGCCATCATGTTCGGCTTCTTCCTCGCCTCCACCGGAGCCTCCGGCCCCATCAACCAGCTCACCCACGCGGTCATCGACGCCGCCTCAAAGCTGTAGGGCCCGGCCGTGAACCAACAGCTCACCTCCCGGCACTGGATCGCCGCGGCGGCCCCCAAAGCCGCCCCGGCCATCGCCACCTCCACCGTGCTGATCCTCGCCCGCATCTGGAACGCCAACGGCGCCGAACACTCCGTCGGCGACGCCGTGTTGATGACAGCACTCTCCCTCGGCGCGGCTGTGGCCGGCGCCCTGGCCTCGGTTGGGCACGCCGGGGATGGCGTCATCGCGGGAACCGCGTTCGCCACCTCCGGGGCCCTGGCCCTGGCCGGGGTAGCGGGGTACGCCGACGGCCTCTCGCTGCCCCTGCTGCTGTGGGCTCTGTCCACCGCAGCGGCATACGGCCTGGCAGCGCGCCACTGGCGCACAGACCGCCGCGAAGCCGCCGCCCACGACCGGCACATCGGCGAGCGGCGCGAGGAGTACGCGCACGTGGAACGCGTCGAGGCGATGCGGGCTGGAGCGCAGATCGAGGTAGCCCGCGAGGGCGCCGCCTACGCCACCGCCCTTGCCCAGGCCATCACCGCACGTTCCGCCCTGCCCGGCTTCAACTCCGCTGAACTCACCCGCGCGGGGCTTCCCGAACTCCCCATCATCGAGATCACCAAGGAGCACTGAGATGGACCCCGACGAGATCGTCACCGTGGCACTCGACACCTACGACTGGGAGAGCTCCTACTCCCGCCTGCTCACCCGCCGCCAGCTCGGCGAACTGCTCCTCCGCTTCGACGACATGGCCGACGAGACCGAAACGGCCTACGAGGAGAGGGCTATCTGAATGCGCCCGGGGCGGTCGCCTCTCGCCAAAGACCGCGACCGCCCCGGCCGGCGCTCTGGCCTCTCGGCCAGTGCACCGGTTCTCCGTCCCTTCGACAGAACAGGAGACCTCCAGCATGACGCATGACCGCAAGACCGCGTTGCTGACCGCAGCTCTGGACGCCGCCGAACGCGATTGGCACATCTTCCCCGTCATCCCCAACGACAAGCGCCCGGCGGTCAGCGACTGGTCCGAGCGCGCCACCACCGACCGGCAGCGCATCACCCGCTGCTGGACGCACGCCCCGTACAACATCGGCATCGCCACCGGGCCCTCCGCGCTTGTGGTCGTCGATCTCGACAAGCCCAAGCACCCGCAGGACACTCCGCCGGCGCAATGGGCTGAGCGCGGCGTCACCGACGGAGCCGACGTGCTCGCCGTGCTCTGCGAGCGTCACGGCCAGCCCTACCCGGGCGACACCTACACCGTGCGGACCTGGAGCGGCGGCACCCACCTGTACTTCACCGCACCCGAGGGCGAAACCTTCCGCAACACCACCGGAGACAGCGCGCGGGGGCTGGGCTGGAAGGTCGATACCCGCGCCATCGGCGGGCTCGTGGTCGCCGCGGGCAGCACCTTCGCAGGACGCCCCTACGAGGTCGTTCACAGTGGCCCTGTGGCGCCGCTGCCGTGCTGGCTCGCCGAGCTGCTGCGCCCGGCACCGCTGCCCCCGCAGAAGCCCATCACGGTCGCGCTCGCAGACGGTGACCGGCGCAGCGCGTTCCTGCGGTCCGCGGTTGATGGGGAGTTGAAGCGCGTCACCACCTCCGGCGATGGCCAGCACAATGATGCGCTCTACATCGCCTCCGTCGCCCTCGGACAGCTCGTCGCCGGGGGTGAGCTGGCCGAAGCCGACGTCACCGGCTGGCTCCTGACCGCGGCGCTCCAAGTGGGCCAGGGCGAGCGCGAAGCACGGCGTACCATCGCCTCCGGCCTGCGGGCCGGGGCAGCGCGCCCGAGGACGGTGGCAGCGTGAGCACCAACCCGATTCCCCCGCTGCACCTCTACTCCGTCCCCCGTGACCCCCAGGCCGCCCCCGAGGCTCCGGCGGCTCGTGAGCGCCCGCGGACCGCGTGGACGGCAGATCAGCTCATGGCCGCGGAGTTCCCTGAGCCGAAGTGGGCGGTCCCCGGCATCCTCGCGGAAGGCGTGAGCCTGCTTGCCGGACCGCCCAAGGTCGGCAAGTCCTGGCTCTCCCTCGGTCTTGGCCTCTCGGTTGCGGCCGGTGGCAAGGCGTTCGACTCCGTCCCGGTCAAGGGCGGCCCGGTCCTCTACCTTGCGCTGGAGGACACCCCGCGTCGCCTCCAGACCCGCATGGGCAAGCTCCTCGGCGGACAGAAAGCGCCGGCCGGACTGACGCTGGTCACCGAATGCCCTCCCTTCCCGCAGGGCGGCAGCGAGGCCATCGCCGGGTGGTTGGACCGCAACCCGGACGCCCGCATGGTCGTCATCGACGTGTTCGCCAAGATGCGTGGACAGGCCCCGCAAGGCGTCTCGGCGTACGACGCGGATTACGTCTCCGTCGGCTATGCCAAGCGCATCGCGGACCGCTACGGCATCGCCGTCGTCCTGGTCCACCACGTCCGCAAAGCCGGGTCTGAAGATTTCCTGACGGAGGTCTCCGGCACCAACGGCATCGCCGGAGCCGCTGACGCCACGCTCGTGCTGAAGCGCGCCCGCGGGCAGGCGGACGGCATCCTGCACGTCACCGGCCGCGACGTGAACGAAGCCGAATACGCGCTCTCCTTCCAGGAAGCCTCCGGCGCCTGGCACTTGCTGGACGGCCCCGCCTCCGACCACACCGTCGGCGACACCCGCGCAGCCATCCTCCGCTACGTCCGGAGCAACCCCGGAGCGAAGCCAAAGGACATCGCCGAAGCGCTACCGGACGCCGACGCCGACACCGTTCGCCGCACCTGCTCGCGCATGGCAGCAGATGGCCAGCTCGCCAAGGACGGCAGCGGCCGGTACTACCCGGACACCGAGACCCGGACACAGGGCACCCAAGAGGTGTCCCAGCTGTCCGACTGTCCGGTTGACCCATCTGACCTGCAAGAACTACCCGGACAGCAGGAATGGGAGCTGTCCCACCTGTCCGACTCTGGCGTATCGCACAACGTAGGGAGGACCCCGTGACCCTGGCCGTTCCCGAGCGGGAAATATCCACTGAACCTCTTCTCTACCGAGTGAAGGACGCCGTGCGCGTCCTGAACATGAGCCGCACCGTCGTCTACGACCTGATCCGCGTGGGCCGTCTCCGGACAGTCACGGAGGGGCGAACGAGGCTCGTCCCTGCATCCGCCATCGCTGAGTACCTCGCGCTGCTGGAGCGTGAAGCCGGAGGGAAGCAGTGACCAAACGCCGCAGCAGAGGAGACGGGGGACTCCACTGGGACGAGAAGCGGCAGCGCTGGATTGCAACTGCGAGCTTGGGCTACGGCCCCAGCGGCAAACGCATCGTGAAGCGCGGCAGTGGCAAGACCAAGACCGAAGCCAAGAACAAGCTGAAGGAAGTCCTCCGGGACCACGAGGACGGGCTTGCCATCGCGCCCACCGGTTACACGGTGGAGAACGCGGTCAATGACTGGCTCACGTACGGGTTGGCCGGTCGGGACAAGGGCACGCTCGACAACTGCACGATCCTCAGCCGGACGCACGTGATCCCATCGCTCGGTGCTCGGAAGCTGCGTGATCTGAGCGCGGAGGACGTGGACAAGTGGCTAGCCCAGAAAGCGAAGTCGCTCAGCACGCGAACCTTGCAGAGCATCCACTCATGTCTGAACCGCTCGGTGAAACGGGCGATGGCGCGAGACAAGGTGAAGCGCAACGTGGTGGAGCTGTGCTCCGTTCCTACGGGCCAGGCGGGACGCCCGTCCAAAGCCCTGACCCTGGCACAGGCTGAGGCGGTCCTGAAAGCCGCTGAGCGCACGTCCATGCACGCGTACATCGTGCTGGCCTTGCTCACCGGAGCACGTACCGAAGAGCTGCGTGCGCTCACGTGGGACCACGTCTTCCTCAAGGGAGACCCGGCCGCGACCCCGCCCGTCCCGCCGTACATCGCGGTATGGCGGTCGGTCCGCACCGGAGGCGACACCAAGACACGGAAGTCCCGGCGGACGCTTGCTCTCCCGGCCCGCTGTATCGACGTGCTCTGGCAGCACTGGGAGGACCAAGGCTGGGACCGTCTGGCTGCCGGCGATGCCTGGGAGGAGAACGGACTTGTCTTCTCGTCGGCCGTCGGGAAGGAACTCGACTCGACCAACGTCCGGAGGGCCTTCCGCCAAGCGATCAACAAGGCCGAGGGGGTCAACGCCGCGGAATGGACGCCGCGTGAGCTACGCCATAGCTTCGTCTCGCTGCTATCGGACCGCGGTGTCCCGCTCGAAGAGATCTCGCGCCTGGTCGGGCACTCCGGGACGGCGGTCACTGAGGAGGTCTATCGCAAACAGATCCGCCCAGTGATCCAAACGGGAGCGGTCGCAATGGACGGCATCTTCAAGGCGAATCCGAAGCACTAGTCACGCAGTTAGTCACGCACAATGCAGGAGAGGCACCTACCAAGATTGGTAGGTGCCTCTGACCTGGTGTTCCTTCAGTCGGGGTGGCGGGATTTGAACCCACGACCTCTTCGTCCCGAACGAAGCGCGCTGCCAAGCTGCGCTACACCCCGAAGCAACGAGCTCTACTTTAGCGGACCGATCCCCGTAGGTGAAATCCGGTTCCTGCGGAGCCGGGGAGCGGGCCTGACCTGGTCGATCCCGATGACGATCAAGGACAGAAGCACGCCGGCCAAGCCGATGGTGAGCGCGAGGGCGGCGCCGGGGGACGGGGCACCGGCGGCCGCGGGGAAGGCGAAGGTGAAGCCGAGGAAGAGGAGGGGGTAGGCCGGCCACTGCCAGGCGCAGGCCGGGCGGAAGCCGCGGGGGGCCGTCAGCAGGAGCCAGTCGACGAGGGCGGCCAAGGGGATGACGGCGTAGAGGAGCTGGTGGGAGAGGGCTTGGGTGACGGTGGGGGCGGTGGCGTGTGGCAGGGCGAAGGCGGTGGAGTCGGCGACGGGGAAGGCGTAGTGGAGGAGGGCGGGGAGGAAGAGGAAGGGGAGCAGCGCGCCGGTGAGGCGCGGGCTCAGGGCGCGGCGGCCGGTCCAGGCGCGGTGGGCGGAGCAGGCGAAGACCAAGGCGGCGACGAGGTTGGCCTGCACGGTGAAGCGGGTCAGCAGAGCGGCCGGGGTGGCGGCCCCGCCGGCCGCGAGGAGCAGGCCGGTCAGGGCGGCCGCCGCGATGAGGGCGCGGAAGGCGGCCGCCAGGGGGCGGCGGATCGTGGGGGCGACGGCTGCCGCCGGGGTACGGGCGGCAGCGCCGGCCGGGCCGGTGGCGTGGCGCGTGGACTGCGAGGTCCGGGTGGGGTCGGACATTCCTCCACGGTACGGCGATGATCAATGAGCGGGGGAGTCCCCATCCGGCAAAACTCCGGTCCCAGGGAGCGCGTGGCCGGTTCCGGCACCTCGGCGAGGAGGCGGCGGGACGAGCAGGGCCATGGATCCCGGCCCCCGGACCGCCTCAGCTCCTCGACTGCCTCGGCCCCGGACCGCGTCAGCCCGTCGCCGTCCTCAGTCCCCCGACCGTGTCAGCCTCTCGGCCGGTGTCCGCGCCGCCTCAGCCCTCGGCCCCTGACGACCGCCACCCGCGCCCCGCGCCCCCGCCGGGTCGTTCCCCGGCCACATTCCAAGCCGGGCCCTTGGTCCGGACCGTCAGCCCGGCCCCTCGTCCCCGCTCCCTCAGCCCCGCTCCGTCAGCGTCAGCAGGGTCGCCTCCGGGGGGCAGGCGAAGCGGACCGGGGTGTAGCGGTTGGTGCCGCAGCCGGCGGAGACGTGGAGGAAGGAGGTGCGGTCGCCGGCGGTGTGGGTGGACAGGCCCTTCACCCGGTCGGTGTCGATGTCGCAGTTGGTGACGAGGGCGCCGTAGAAGGGGATGCAGAGCTGGCCGCCATGGGTGTGGCCGGCAAGGATCAGGGGGTAGCCGTCCGCGGTGAAGGCGTCCAGCGAGCGCAGATAGGGGGCGTGGACGACGGCCAGGGAGAGGTCGGCGCCGGATTCCGGGCCGCCGGCCACCGCGGCGTAGCGGTCACGCTTGATGTGCGGGTCGTCCAGGCCGGTCAGGGCGATCTCGATGCCCTCCAGCTTGAGGCGGCCGCGGGAATTGGACAGGCCGACCCAGCCGGCCGCGTCGAACGCGTCGCGCAGGTCCTCCCACGGGTTGTGGACCGCGCCCACCACGGGCGCGTTGCCGTTGAGGCCGTGCCGGCCCTGGGCCCGCTCGATCAGATAGCGGGCGGGGTTGCGCAGCTTGGGTCCGTAGTAGTCGTTGGAGCCGAAGACGTAGGCACCGGGGAACTCCATCAGCGGGCCCAGCGCGTCCAGCGTCTCGGGGACGCCTTCCGTGTCGGAGAGGTTGTCGCCCGTGTTGATGACGAAGTCGGGCCGCAACCCGGCGAGCGACTGCAGCCAGCGCTGCTTCTTGCGCTGTCCGCTGACCATGTGGATGTCGGAGACCTGCAGGACGCGCAACGGCCGCATGCCACGGGGCAGTACGGGCACGGTGACGCGTCGGAGGCGGAAGGAGCGGACTTCGAAGCCGGCGGCGTAGGCCAGGCCGGCCGCGCCGACTGCGGTCAGGGTCAGGGGTACTCCGTATCGCGCGCGCATGCATCCATCGTCGCAGAGTCACGGGGGTGGGTGCAGCGCGCGCGATACGGAGTACCCCTGACCCTGAC
>NZ_SDIG01000042.1:0-40090 GCF_004122755.1 Streptomyces sp. TM32 | reverse complement strand
ACCCCACCCCGCTCCCGCCGAAGGCGGGGAAAACTCCACGGAACAAACACGGCGGGAAACCCGGCAACGTGGGAAGCGGGCCTACGAGCCCACAACAGTGGCGAGGAACTCGCCCACCCACGCGAGTAGCTCGCGCCCAACCACCGGCTTGCCGCCGATCTTTCCCGTCGTAGGCCGCGGAACAAGAACTTGTTGCGCGGCCGGCTTGAGGACCGCCCGCGGATACAGCCGCTTGAGCCGCAGCTCCTGGGACTCGCGCAACTCCACGGGCCCGAAACGGATGTTGGCGCCCTGGAGCGTGATGTCGCAGACCCCGCACGCGCGGGCAAGCATCCGCAGGCCGGCGACCAGCAGCAGGTTCTCGACGGGTTCGGGCAGCTTGCCGTAGCGGTCGGTCAGCTCCTCGCGGACGGCCGCGATGTCCTCCTCCGAGCCGGCCGAGGCGATGGCGCGGTACGCCTGGAGGCGCAGCCGCTCGCCGGGCGCGTAGTCGTGCGGGACATGGGCGTCCACCGGGAGTTCGATCTTGACTTCGAGCGGGGGCTCCTCCTCCACGCCGCCTTCCAGGGAGGCGCGGTAGTCGGCGACCGCCTCGCCCACCATCCGTACGTAGAGGTCGAAGCCGACGCCGGCGATGTGGCCGGACTGCTCGCCGCCGAGGAGATTGCCCGCGCCGCGGATCTCCAGGTCCTTCATGGCGACGTACATGCCCGCGCCCATCTCGGTGTGCTGGGCGATGGTCGCCAGCCGCTCGTGGGCGGTCTCGGTGAGCGGCTTCTCCGGCGGGTAGAGGAAGTAGGCGTAGCCGCGCTCGCGGCCGCGGCCCACCCGGCCGCGCAGCTGGTGGAGCTGGGAGAGGCCGAAGTTGTCGCCGCGCTCGACGATCAGGGTGTTGGCGTTGGAGATGTCGATGCCCGATTCGACGATCGTCGTCGAGACCAGGACGTCGAACTTCTTCTCCCAGAAGTCGACGACGACCTGCTCCAGTTGGGACTCGCCCATCTGGCCGTGCGCGGTCTGGATACGGGCCTCGGGGACGATCTCGCGGAGCCGGGCGGCCGCCCGGTCGATGGACTCCACCCGGTTGTGGATGTAGAAGACCTGGCCCTCGCGCAGGAGTTCGCGGCGGATGGCGGCGCCGATCTGCTTCTGCTCGTAGGGGCCGACGAAGGTCAGGACCGGGTGGCGCTCCTCGGGGGGCGTGGTGATCGTCGACATCTCGCGGATGCCGGTGACCGCCATCTCCAGGGTGCGGGGGATGGGGGTGGCGGACATCGTCAGGACGTCGACGTTGGCGCGGAGCTTCTTCAGCTGCTCCTTGTGCTCGACGCCGAAGCGCTGTTCCTCGTCGACGATGACCAGGCCCAGGTCCTTGAACTTGGTCTCGGAGGAGAAGAGGCGGTGGGTGCCGATGACGAGGTCGACGGAGCCCTCGCGCAGCCCGTCGAGGACGGCCTTGGCCTCGGTGTCGGTCTGGAAGCGGGACAGCGCCTTGACGTTGACCGGGAACTGGCCGTACCGCTCGGTGAAGGTGCCGTGGTGCTGCTGGACGAGCAGCGTGGTCGGGACCAGGACGGCGACCTGCTTGCCGTCCTGGATGGCCTTGAAGGCCGCTCGCACAGCGATCTCAGTTTTGCCGTAGCCGACGTCGCCGCAGATCAGGCGGTCCATCGGGACCGACTTCTGCATGTCCTCCTTGACCTCGGCGATGGTGGTGAGCTGGTCGGGCGTCTCCGCGTACGGGAAGGCGTCCTCCAGCTCGCGCTGCCAGGGGGTGTCCGGGCCGAAGGTGTGCCCGGGGGCCGCCATCCGCGCCGAGTAGAGCTTGATGAGGTCGGCGGCGATCTCCTTGACGGCCTTCTTGGCGCGGGCCTTGGTCTTGGTCCAGTCGGCGCCGCCGAGGCGGTGCAGGGTGGGGGCCTCGCCACCGACGTACTTGGTGACCTGTTCCAGCTGGTCGGTGGGGATGTAGAGGCGGTCGCCGGGCTGGCCGCGCTTGGCGGGGGCGTATTCGACGAGGAGGTATTCGCGGGTCGCGCCCTGGACCGTGCGCTGCACCATCTCGATGTAGCGGCCCACACCGTGCTGCTCGTGCACGATGAAGTCGCCGGCCTGGAGGGTCAGCGGGTCGATGGTCTTGCGGCGGCGGGCCGGCATCCGGGCCGCGTCCTTGCCGGCCGCCTTCTGGCCGGAGAGGTCGGTCTCGGTCAGGACGGCGAGCTTCAGCCCCGGGTCGATGAGGCCGTTGTCGAGGGAGCCGCAGGAGACATGGACGACGGAGGGGGAGATCCGGGGCAGTTCGGCGTCCAGGCGGGCGGCGATGCCTTCCCCGCCGAGCACCTCGACCGTACGGGCCGCGGGGCCGTGCGCCTCGGTGAGGTAGACCGTACGCCAGCCGTCCGCGAGCCACTGCTTGGTGTCGGCGAGCGCGCGCTGGGTGTCGCCGCGGTAGGTGTCGGGGGCGTGCATGCCCAGCTTGAGGGTGTCGCCGTCCGCCGTCAGGTCCTCGTCGGCCGCGAAGGGGGAGACCGACCACCACATCATGCCCAGCTCGCGGGCCCGGTCCCGGACGTCGGCGAGGCCCCACAGGGAGGCGGCGTCCACATCGATCGGGGCCGCTCCCCCGCCCACCCGTCGCCCACCACCGCCCGTTGAGGAACGGACGTCGTCCGTGCTGGACATCGCGGCGGCCGCCCACGACGCCTGGAGGAACTCCTGGCTCGTCGCCACCAGGTCGGCGGCGCGGGTCCGCACCCGCTCCGGGTCGCAGACCACCGCCATGCTCCCGGCCGGCAGCACGTCCAGCAGCAGCTCCATCTCGTCGACCAGGACCGGGGCGAGCGACTCCATGCCCTCCACCGCGATCCCCTCGGCGATCTTGCCGAGGAGTTCGCCCAGCTCGGGGTGGCGCTCGGCGAGGGCGGCGGCGCGGGTGCGGACGTCGTCGGTCAGCAGCAGCTCCCGGCACGGCGGCGCCCACAGGCCGTGCTCGGCGACCTCCAGGGACCGCTGGTCGGCGACCTTGAAGTAGCGGATCTCCTCGACGTCGTCGCCCCAGAACTCCACCCGCAGCGGGTGCTCCTCGGTCGGCGGGAAGACGTCCAGGATGCCGCCGCGGACCGCGAACTCGCCGCGCTTCTCGACCAGCTCGACCCGGGAGTAGGCGGCCGCCGCCAGACCGTCGACGGTCTCTTCGAGGTCGGCGGTCTCGCCCGTGCGCAGACTGACCGGTTCCAGGTCACCCAGGCCCTTGACCTGCGGCTGGAGCACCGAGCGGATGGGGGCGACGACGACGGAGACCGGGCCGGCCGTCGGGTCGTCCGGGCGCGGGTGGGCGAGCCGGCGCAGCACCGCGAGGCGCCGGCCGACGGTGTCCGAGCGCGGCGAGAGCCGCTCGTGCGGCAGCGTCTCCCAGGACGGGAACTCGACGACGGAGTTGTCCTCGCCGGCCGGCATCAGGCTGCGCAGTGCGGCGGCGAGGTCCTCGGCCTCCCGGCCGGTGGCGGTCACCGCGAGCACCGGGCGGCCGGCCTGCCGGGCGAGCGCGGCGACGGCGAACGCGCGGGCGGCGGGCGGCCCCACCAGATCCACGTGCGGCCGCTTTCCGTCGGCCGCGGCCTGCACCGCTTCGGCGAGCGCCGGGTCCTGTACGACGGCGTCGAGCAGACCAGTCAGGCTCATGAAAAAGGTTCCGTCCCAGCGAGGCGAACAACACAGCAGCCCGACACGTCTCACGGGCCGGGGTTGCCAAGAGTACGCCCGCCCGCCGCCCGACCGGACCGGAACCCGGGACTGCCCGGTTGCCCGGCGACGAGGGCCGGCCTGCGCACCTGCGCGGTTCCCTCCCCCGGCGCCCGCATGGAAGGGTGCACGGTACAACGACCTTCGGAGGGGGAACGGTGAGCGGAAGCACCCGGCGGACCGGCCACAGCGGACGCGATGCCCTGCGCACGGCGGGCCCGGCGCCCGCGGGCCCGCCGCCCCGCCCCGTCGTCGCCGCCCTCATGCTCGGCATGGCACTGGCTGCGCTCGACTCGACGATCATCGCCACCGCCGTCCCGCAGATCGTCGGCGACCTCGGCGGCTTCGCGGTCTTCTCCTGGCTGTTCTCCGGCTATCTGCTGGCCGTCACCGTCACCCTGCCCGTCTACGGCAAGCTCTCCGACACCTTCGGCCGCAAGCCCATCCTGATCACCGGGATCGTGCTCTTCCTCGTCGGCTCACTGGCCTGCGCGGGCGCCTGGAACATGGCGGCGCTGATCGCCTTCCGCGTGGTGCAGGGCCTGGGCGGCGGCGCCCTCCAGGGGACCGTGCAGACCATCGCCGCCGACCTCTACCCGATGCGCGACCGCCCTCGGATCCAGGCCCGGCTCTCCAGCGTCTGGGCGGCCTCGTCGGTCGCCGGGCCCGCGCTGGGCGGGCTGCTCGCCGCCGGGGCCGGCTGGCGGTGGATCTTCCTGATCAATGTGCCGGTGGGCGCGGTGGCCCTGTGGCTGATCGTGCGGCACTTCGCCGAGCCGCAGCGGGGCCCGGAGCGCTCCGCGGCCCGCCGCCCCCGGGTCGACTGGCCCGGCGCCCTGGCGATCTTCGCGACCGGCGGGCTGCTGCTGACCGCCCTGGTCCAGGGCGGGGTGGCCTGGGCCTGGCGCTCCGTGCCGTCGCTGTTGCTGTTCGCCGGCAGCGCCCTCGGTGCGGCGCTCACCGTCCTCATCGAACGGCGGGCCGCGGAACCGATCATCCCCGGCTGGGTGTGGCGCCGACGCACCATCGGTGCCGTCAACCTCTCCCTGGGCGCCCTGGGGCTGCTGATGGTCGCCCCGACGGTGTTCCTGCCGACCTACGCGCAGGCGGTGCTGGGCCTGGGCCCGACCGCGGCCGGCTTCGTGCTCTCCGTGATGACCCTGAGCTGGCCGGTCTCGGCCGCCCTGAGCAGCCACGTCTACACCCGCCTCGGCATCCGCAACTGCGCGGTGCTCGGCATCTCCGCGGCCGGTGCGATCCTGCTCGCCTTCCCGCTGCTGCCCTATCCGGGCGCGGCCTGGCAGCCCGCGCTGATCATGCTGGCGCTCGGCGCGGCCCTCGGCCTCTTCCAGCTCCCGCTGATCATCGGCGTCCAGTCCTCCGTCGGCTACCCGGAACGCGGCACGGCCACCGCCTCCATACTCTTCTGCCGCCAGGTCGGGCAGTCCCTCGGCGCCGCGCTCTTCGGCGCGCTGGCCAACGCCACCCTCAACGACCGCCTCGCGCAGGCCCCTTCGGGCATCCGCCCCGGCCTGCCCGACGACCTCGACGCGGTCTCGCGCGCGCTGGCACACCCCGGCGCGCTCACCACCGACGCCATCGACTACCTCCGCCGTGCCGTCGACGCCACCGTCGACCACGTCTACCTCGGCGCCGCCGCGGCCGCCGCGCTCGCGCTGACCGCGCTGCTGGTGCTGGCGCCGCGGCGCTTCCCGGTGCATGCCGACGTCCGTGCGGCGGGCGAGAGCGAGCCGGGCGGGACCTGACGGGCCGGCGGCGGTCTCAGGAGTCCGCGCTGCCGCGGGTGCGGGGCACCTGCGTCTCCACGGTGTCCTCCGCGTCGGAGCCCGCGGACCGGCCGGGGCGGGAGCCGTGTCCGCCGTCCCGCGCCGCTGCCGTGCCCTCGCCGTCCTCCTCCGGGACCGGCGTCTTCCCGGTGAGCGCGGCCAGGCTGTTGCGGACGTGGTTCATGTGGACCCGGACCTCGGCCCGCTCCGCGTCATGGGCGGCCACGACCCGCTCCGTGGCCCGCTCGATGCGCTCGACCTCGGCGCGGGCCCGGTCCAGCATGCCGGCGGCGCGGCCGTCGGCGTCCTCCTGGAGGTGCCGGGCCTCCTCCTCCGCCGCCGCGTACAGCCGCTGGGATTCGGCCCGGGAGGCCTTCCCCCGGGCGTCCAGCTCGATGAGCAGCCGGTCGGTCTCCGCCTCCTGCTCCGCCAGCTCGCGCCCGGCCGCGTCCCACTCCTCGGACTGCCGCTTCTCCTGATCGCACAGCAACTGCGCGGTGCGGGCGCGCACCTGCGAGAGCGCCTCGGCCGCGTCGTCCCGCACCTGGGCGGCCTCCTTGGCCGCCGCGACCGCCCGCTCGGCGGCCTCGCCCCGCGCCGCCTCCTCCGTGCGCCGGCCCCATGCCTCCGCCTCGGTGCGCAGGGCGTACGCCGCCCGCTCGGCCGCGTCCTGGACCTCGTCCGCGTGGACGGCGGCCTCCTCGGCGGCCCGCCGGGCCTCCTGCTCCGCCTCGGTCCGCAGCCGCGCCGCCTCGGACTCCGCGGTCACGAAGATCAGCCGGGCCTCGCTGCCGAGGGACTCGAAGGTCTGCGGCGGCAGCTGCGCCACATAGGCGCGCAGCTCGGTGAGTTCGGCCTCCATCTCGTGGGAGAGCACGGTGAGCCGTGCGGCACGCTCCCAGCAGGAGTCGCGATCGACCGAGAGTCCCTCCACACGGCGGTCCACATCCTCGGGCCGGTAGCCGCGCCCTCGTACGGTCTCGAACCCGTGAGGCGAAACCGATGCACTCATCCTTCAAGCCCCTCTCCGCGCAATGACCCGCACTTCCCATGGGATCGGTTCGAAGCATCACCTTCGCGACACTCCACCCAACCCACCCCACAGGATGCGTTATTTATCGGCCGAAGTCGGAATCCGATCATCGTCGCGCAGCGCCTGGAACAACCGGCTCGCCCCGTTCTCCTCCCACTGCAGCACCGAGCCGACACCACCGACCATCACCCCCGGCCGTACGACGGGAACCGTCGTCGCGGTCCCCTCGCCCGCGGCGATCTGCCGCATCGACCTGCCCATACCCAGCAACTGGGCCAGATCCGCGTCCTCGTCCACGGTCAGCGCCGCGAGCGTGGCATTCATGACCCGCTTGGACCGGAACGGGTCGAGGAGCACGTCCGAGGACGCCATCCCGTCCGCCACCGCGCCGATCAGCTGCCGCTGGCGCTTCACCCGTCCGAGGTCTCCGTTGGGGTCGGCATAGCGGGCCCGTGCGTACGCCAGCGCCTGGGGGCCGTTCATGCGCCGGCAGCCGGCCGGGAAGTCCGCCCCCGACTTCTCGTCCTTGAGCGGCTCGTCCAGACACAGCCGCACCCCGCCCAGCGCGTCCACCACCTGCACCAGCCCCAGGAAGCTCACCTCGGCATAGCGGTCGATGCGCAAGCCGGTCGCCTGCTCCACCGTTCGGGTGAGCAGCTGCGGTCCGCCGTCGGCATAGGCCTCGTTGATCTTCCTGCTGCCGTGGCCCGGTATCGGCACATAGCTGTCCCGCGGCAGGCTGACCAGCGTGGGACCGTGATCGCCGGAGTGCAGCACCATGATCGTGTCGGTGTTCTGCACCCGGTCGTTGCCGACGTGCAGGTCCCTGCGCTGCTGCGGGGTCAGCGCGCTGCGGCTGTCCGAGCCGACCAGCAGCCAGTTCGTGCCCTTGCCCGCGGCCGGGCGCCCGGCGTACCCGCCCAGCGCGGCCACATGCCGCAGATTGCCCTCCGCCCAGATGTACAGCCAGGCCCCGCCCGCGACCACCAGGATCACCAGCACCAGCAGGGTCACCAGGGTCGGAGGGAGCCACGACCACCGGCGCCGGGGCGGCCCCGGCACACCCAGCGACCTGGCCACCCGCCGCCGGTGCCACCACCGTGTGTGCGCCGCCCGGTACGTCGTCGGCGACGACGCGGGCGGCGGGAGTATCGGACGGCCCATATACGCATGGTCGGGGCACCCGACCAGAACCGCAGGTCGAGCGCCCTGGCCGGCGGCGCGGGCCGGCGCCGGCCCGAACGTCCTGGCCGGCGGCCCGCGCCCGCGCCGGCGCGGGTCACCCAGGCGCCGGTCCACGGCGCCCGCGAACAGGACCTACAGCAGCCCGTCCCACATCTGCTCCAGCAGCACCGACCACCAGGTCTCCGGCGAGCCCAGCGCGGGCGGGTCCAGCGCGACCAGCTGTGCCTGGAAGTCGACGGTCCAGCGGCCCGCCTGCTCCGGTGTCAGCCCGTACCGCAGCCGCCACATCCGCCCCAGCATCGCCAGCGCGCGCACGAACTCCGGCAGCCCGGAGTTCACGAACTGCGGCGTCGCCGGCGCACCGCTCGGCCCGGCCTCCATCGGGACCGCCACGATGTGCGCGGTCCCGTACTGCACACACAGCTGACGGCCGAAGTCGTTGCCCATCACCAGGTAGGAACCGGCGTCCGAGGCCGGCTGCACCATGCGCTCCGCCGCCAGCTCCGCCAGCGTCGGCACCGGGCGGCCCGGCTGCGCCTGCGCCCAGAAGAACGGCCCGAAGTCGACCGGCAGCCCGGCCCACACCAGCATCTGGGCCACCACATCGGGCACCCCTTGCCGGGAGACCGCCCGCTGCTCGAAACGGAAGACGGCGTGCGGCCCGAAGGCCTGCTCCAGCTCCTGCCCGATCATCTGCGGCGGCACCGGCGGTATCGGCTGCACCTGCGCGGGGTGCGGCAACGGCACCCGCACCGGGGCCGGCCGCGCCGGACCGTCCGCGACCTGGTGCAACTCGCCCTGGTGCTCGACGAGATGCCGTACGCCCTGCTGCCGCGAGGCGTGGTCGCGGCCGTACGCGGCGGTGTGGCTGATCCGCACCTGCGGCCAGTTGTCCCGGATCATCCGGGCGCAGTAGCCGCCCGGCAGATCACAGCACTCCAGCTCGGTGTGCAGCTCCAGCACCTGCTGCGGCGGCACGTTCAGCGCGCGCAGCTCGTGCAGCAGCTGCCACTCCGGATGCGGCGTACCGGGCGCCGAGCGGCGCACGATCTTCTGCTCGGAGCCGTCCGGCCCGCGGTAGCTCAGTACGGCCATGTAGCCGGGGCCGACGGTCGGCTGGCCGCTGGGCGCCTGTGGGTAGCCGTACGCACCGGGGCCGCCGGGACCCTGGCCGCCGGGGGCCGGCGCACCGGCGCCGTGCGCACCGTGCGGGGCCGGCGGCGGGCCGGGCGGGGCCGTGGGCACGCCCGGCGGGGGCACGCCCGGACCGGCCGCCGGCGGCATCCCGGGCACGCCCGGCGCACCGGAGCCGCCCGGGCCGGCGGACAGCGCGGCGCCGTCCGCGAGCATCGTGGCCGCGGCATGCACCCCACCGCCCGCGGCGGGCGGGGGCGGCGGAGGCGGGCCGCCCTGCGCACCGGGGCCCTGAGCGCCCGCGGACGCGCCGGGCTTCCCGGACACACCGGGCTTTCCGGGCGGACCGGGCGGCTTGGGCGCGCCCGGCACCCCCGGAGGGGGCGGCGGCACACCGGGGCCGCCCGCGGCGCCGGGACCGCCCTGCAAGGACGCACCGTCGGCGAGCATCGTCGCGGCCGCATGCACCCCGCCGGAGCGGGGGCCGCCGGCGGCGGGGGAACCCGTGTCGCCGGGGGCACCGGCACCGGACCCGTCCGGGCCGCCGGGCGTCCCTGCCCCGTCCGGACCGTCCACCGCACTGAGATCCACGTCCGCCGCGTCCAGCTGCGACACCAGCTGCGTCGGGATGTAACCGCCGGCTGGGGCACCGGACGCACCGGGGCCGGACGCCGCCGGTCCGCCGGGCGGCGGCCCCTCGGCCCGGTGGGCGTCGGCCGCCGCGGCCTCCTGCGGGGCGCCGCCCCGGCCCGCGCCGGGAGGACCGGGAGGCGGCGGCGGGCCCGGGGCGGCGGCGTTACCGGGCAGCGCCGAGCCGTCGGCCAGCATCGTCGCCGCGGCATGCACCCCACCGCCCGCGGGCGGTGCCGGCGGCGCGGGGACGCCCGGTCCCGCCGCGGCGGCCGTACCGGCGCCCGGCGGGGGCGGCACATCGGCGGCCGGCGGACCGGACGGCGGCGGCAGCGCGGACAGCCCCGCGGCGGCCGGCGGCGCGGCGGGCATCGGCGGCGGCAGCGCACCGCCCTCGGGCCCGCCGGCCGGGTGCGGCCGCACCGCCGGCTCGCCGTCGGCCCCGGACCCGTCCGGCAGCTCCAGCGCGGGCGCGACCTGCGTACGCGGCAACTGGCTGCCGCCCTGGAGGAGTTCGGTCTTGGCCTCCGGGCGCGCCCGCGGCACCGACGGGGTGTCGTCCGTCCCGTCGAAGCCGGCCAGCGGCGGGGCGAACACCGTCTGGGGCAGCCCCACCGAGCGGTCCTCGGCCCCCGCGCCGTGCGTCGTGTCGGTCCCGGCCCACGAGCCCGGCGCCCCGGAATCCGGCGCACCGGCGCCCGCGTCCGGACCCGAACCGTCCCGGGCGGGCCCGCCGTCGGCGGCGTTGACGTTCACCTCGGCCCAGGCGTCCGCAGGCGTGGGCGGCGCGACGGGCGGCGGCGTCGGAGCCCCCGTGTTTCCCGTCCCCGTGTTTCCCGCGCCCGACCGGTCCGCGCGCCCGCGCGCGTCCGCCGCCTCCTGGAGCCACTCCGGCGGCGTCAGCAGAAACGAGGTGGCTTCCAGGTCGATCCGCTGCGGCGGCTCCGGCGCGGCGTACCCGCCGTCCGCGGGGGCGCCGTAGTGCTCCTCGTAGCGCCGGATCACCTCGCCCACCGGCAGCCCCGGCCACAGCGTGGTCTCCCCGCTGTCCCGCGCGATCACCAGCCGGGCCCGGCCGCCGCCCGTCGACGGCCCCCCGTCCCGGTCCTCGGCCCAGACCACGAAGCCCAGGTCGAACTCCCGCACCTGGACCGCACGGTGGAGGTGCGGCGGCACCTCGCCGTTCACCCACTGCTCCGCGCGCTCCTGCGCCTGCGCGAACGTCACCACCGTGCTCAGCCCCCCACCGCAACCTGGTACGCGAAACCGCCGTCGACCATCAGGTTCGCCACGGTCTCCAGCTCCGGCGGGTTGCCCGCCAGCCGGAGCAGAAAGTCGTCGAAGTCCGTGCCGCACGGCAACAGCAGCCGCTCCACCCGCTCCTGCACCGTCCAGCCGTCCTGGTCCCGGGCGTCGTCGTACGGGCAGAACCACACCGAACCGAGCGCCTCGCCGCGCACCCTCACCGCGACCACACCGCCCTGCGCGAACGCCACCCCCAGATAGTCCTTGGTGAAGTGGTCCCGCAGGCACTTGTTCACATAGACCAGATCGTTGACCGCCGCGTCGTCGCGCACCGTGAAGAACGGCTGGTCGACCAGGAGACCCAACTCCGCGTCGAGTGCCGCGCCCACCGGCGCGCACCCGCCCGCCGCTTTCAGGAAGGCGCGGTACGCCCCCGGCAGCCGGTAGCCCAACGACTCCTCGGCCTGCGCCAGCTGCTCCTCACCCACCGACAGTTCGCGGTGCGGCAGCCCGAAGTGCGCCGGCCTCGTCTCCTGCAACGGCCGGGTGCCGCGCCGGTCGTGCGCCACCGGGGCGGTCGCCAGCCCGCCGTGATGCCGCAACAGCGCCTTCACCTCGACCGGGACCAGCTCCATCCGCCGGGTGCCGGCCACGTGGTGCCAGGTCCAGCCGTGCGGGGTCGCCACCGCCGGCACGTCGGTCCACAGCTCGTGCCCCTGCGCGTGCAGCGCGGCATTCGCCGAGACGTAGTCCGTCAGCCGCAGCTCGTCGACGCCGAAGCCCTCCGGCGGCTCGGCGATCTCCACCGCGGCGCGCGCATAGGGCGTGAACTGCGGGAAACCGCGCTCGTCCATCCGCACGCCGGCCGGGTACCGCGCGGCGCGGACCGGGTCCGGGAAATGCACGACCTGTCCGGCATAGGCGGCATTCGGTGGCGCGGCATGTCCCGCCGCGCGGGGGCCGGGGAGTGCCCCCAGCCCTTGACCTGTCGTCATCGCGGTTGCCCCCTGGCTGAAGCTGGCTTTGCAGCACAGCCTAAGCCGTACGGCTCCGCCCTCCGCCGCCCGCGTCCCCGCACACGTCAGCCCGGCGACACACCGACGTCACCCGCCGCCGACGCCCCGTCAGCTCCTCGTGAGATCATCGACAGGCCGCCCGACTACCGCAACACCCAGCACCTTTGGCAGGCTGACCCTCCCCCACCTTGGGCGGGGGGACCCCCAGCACATCGGGGATTCGGGGAGGGAAAGCACCACCATGAGCACCACTGCACGCCACCACAACTCAGCCGGCGACCCCCGCATCGGCTGGAGCGGCACCGCCGACACCCATCGCGCGCCCGCCCTCCACCATCGCCGCGACGGCATCCTCCCCACCATCGGTGCCGCCCTGTCAGTACGCGGACAAACCCTCACCTGCACCGCGAGCAAGGCGGAACAGCCGCCCACGCTCCACCCCCTGGTCCAGGATTTCCTCGACACCCTCGCCACCGCACAGCGCGAACGTTTCACCGGGCGCTGCCCCGAAGCGGTCCTGCTCTCCCGCCACCTCACCGCCGTCGAGGCCAACCGCGGCAAGCGCGCCTCCCGCAAGCCCCTGACCAACGGCGAGGCCCGCCGCTCCCTCAAACACTCCAAGATCACCGCACGCCACATCCGCGAGGACGGCGACCCCCAGCACGGCAGTTACGCCCCGCCCTGCCGCTCCTGCGACGCCCTCCTCGCCCACTTCGGCGTCATGCCCATCGGCGCGACGCCCACAGGAAGCTGACCGTCACCATGCCGACCACCCCCGGCCCGCGCACCGCCGCCCACGACCGCGGCGACTCCACCCGTTTCCCCGCCGCCGTCGACGTCGCCCTCCAGGACGCCGGCTGGCACCCCGGCCGCTGGGACATAAAGCAGGCGGAGCACTGGGCCGACACCCTGCGCGCCCACACCTCTCCCGCGGGCCACCGCCACACCGTCTTCCCCGCCGCCGTCGAGGCCTGGGCCGAATTCGGCGGTCTGCACATCACCGGCCCCGGGCCCGGCCGCCACATCGCGCCCGCCCCCTTCGCGCTCGACCCCCTGCACGGCCTCCACCTCGCCCGCACCCTCGGCGACCTCGGCCGCGCCCTGGAGACCGATGTGGCCCCGCTCGGCCGCGAGGAGCTCACCGGCCCCGACAGCACCACCTACAGCCAGGCCACCCTCGCCATCGACGCCGAGGGCCGCATCTACAGCCTCGACCACACCGGCGACTGGTATCTGGGGCCCGACCTCGACACCGCGCTGGGGATGCTGGTGCTGGGGAGCCGGCCCACGCGGCTGGCTCCCCACACGGCCGGGTGAGCCGGGTACGGCGGGATCAGGCCGCCGCCCGGGACGCCGGCAGGACCGCCGACACCCGGAAGCCGCCGGCCTCGGTCGGGCCGGAGACGAACACGCCGCCCAGCGCCGTCACCCGCTCCTCCATCCCCACCAGGCCGTTGCCGCCGCTCGGCAGCCCGGCACCGGCCGCGTCGCTCTCGCCGGGACCGTTCTCCACCTGGACCGCGAGCTCGCCCTCCCGGTGCGCCAGCCGCACCCGCGCCTGCGCACCCGGCGCATGCTTGTGCACATTGGTGAGCGCCTCCTGGACCACGCGGTAGACGGTCCGCTCCACGCGCGCGGCATACCGGCGCCCGCAGTCGGCCGCCGGCTCCCCCGCGTCGACCCCGGCGGCCTCAGCTGCCTCGGCGGCCTCGCTCACCAGCAGCTCGACGACCATCCCGGCCGCCCGGGACTGCCCGACCAGATCCGCCAGCTCCGCGAGGCAGGGCCCCTCGGCCGCCGTCTCCCCCGCCCGCTGCTCCGGGACCGGCGCCCCGCCGGAGGCCGACTCGGCGGACGAGGACTCCGCCGCGGCCCCGCCCCCGGACAGCTCTTCGGGCCGTTCCCGCTCCGTCACCTGCGCCCCGGCCCGGGAGGCCACCGCCGCCAGCCGCTCGGGCGCGCCCGACGCCGAAGCGCCCCGCGCCGACGCCCCCTCGGCCGTACGCAGCACCCCCAGCATCTCCCGCAGCTCGGTCAGCGCCTGGCGCCCCATGTCGCCGACCAGCCCCGCGTTCCGCGACGCCTTCTCCGGGTCCTTCAGCGCCACCGCCTGCAGTGCGGCCGCGTGCACCACCATCAGGCTCACCCGGTGCGCGACCACGTCGTGCATCTCGCGCGCGATGCGGGTGCGCTCCTCGTTACGGGCCCATTCGGCCCGCTCCTCGGCGCGGTCGGCCAGCAGCGACAGCTCCCGCTCCAGACCGTCGGCCCGCTCCCGCAGGCTCTCCACGAGCCGCCGCCGGGCCCCGATGTACAGGCCCCACAACACCGGCGGCGCCGTCAGCAGCAGCCCCATCGCCACCGCGAGGGCCGGCGCGAACCACACCGGCGGATGGAAGTCGTCCTGCCCGACCATCTCCTGCTGCACGGTGAGGTACGTCGTTACCAGCGTCCCCGTCACCGTCATCCCCGCCAGCAGCGCGGTGATCCGGCGCGGCACGTCCGACGCGGCGAGCGTGTACAGCCCCACCACGCTCAGCATTCCGCCCATCTCCGCGGGCATCACGGCGATCGAGACCAGCACCACCGCGACCGGCCACCGCCGGCGCACCAACAGCACCGATCCCGCCAGCAGACCGAGCAACAGCCCGAGCAGCTGGGGCAGCTGCGCCTCGTCGGCGAAGCCCGTTCCCTCGATCACACACTCCAGCGCGGATGCCGCCGCCAGAAACACATCCAGTACGGCACTCCGCCGCCGGGCCCACCACCACGGCCCGCTCTCCGGCGCACCCCGCGCGCCCACACTTTCTTCACTTGCCCCCGTCGCGGTCATGCCGACCAGCCTACGGGCGCTCGTGCGGGATCCCCCTAGGAGTTGCGCAGCCCAATACCAGACCTGACCCGTGGATATCCCTCGAACTATAAAATCACGCGCATTTTCGACACCTCAGGACGTCCGCCCCGTACGCTCGCGCGCGATCACCCACTCCCCGCACCACCCCTCACCTCGCCACACACAGGGGCAGCCGGGAGGGGACCATGACCGCCCGGTGATCCGTCGACGGCAAAGTACGGCGCTATACCGTCGCATCGGAGGCGGGCGGTACGGCATAGTGTGGGAGGCCGAGCGGCTGGACCGGCACACTGTCCGGCCTGGTTCGCCCTACCATCCCCTGTGGTGTAATTGGCAGCACTGAGGCTTTTGGTGCCTTATGTCCGGGTTCGAGTCCTGGCAGGGGAGCACATACATAACAGGCAATTTCCGGGTCCTGACCACCGCGTCAGGACCCGCACGCGTTTCACCCGCAATACGCCCCGGTATCCTTCGGGTGACCACCACCCGAAGTAGCCAAGAAGCCGAAGGGCATCCCCGTGAGCGCCAACCGCCCGGCAGCCGTCGTCGTTCTCGCAGCGGGTGAGGGCACCCGCATGAAGTCGGCGACCCCCAAGGTCCTGCACGCCCTCTGCGGCCGCTCCCTCGTCGGACATGTCGTCGCCGCCTCCCGCGAGCTGGACCCCGAACACCTCGTCGTGGTCGTCGGCCACGCCCGTGAGCAGGTACGGGCCCATCTCGCCGAGGCCGATCCCGCCGTGCGCACCGCCGTGCAGCACGAGCAGAAGGGCACCGGCCATGCGGTCCGTACGGCCCTGGAGGAGCTGAGCCAGAGCGGTGTCGCCCTCGACGGCACCGTGATCGTGGTCTGCGGCGACACCCCGCTGCTGACCGGCGAGACCCTCACGCGGCTGAGCGACACCCACGCCTCAGACGGCAACGCCGTGACCGTCCTTACGGCCGAGGTCCCGGACGCCACCGGCTACGGCCGCATCGTGCGCGAGGCGGGCCACGGTGCGGTGACGGCGATCGTCGAGCACAAGGACGCCACCGACAGCCAGCGCGCCATCCGGGAGATCAACTCCGGGGTGTTCGCCTTCGACGCCCGGCTGCTCGTGGACGCCCTGGGCAAGGTGCGGACGGACAACAGCCAGGGCGAGGAGTACCTCACCGATGTGCTGGGGATCGTCCGCGAGGCCGGGCACCGCGTGGGCGCCGCGGTGGCGGCCGATCACCGCGAGATCCTCGGGATCAACAACCGCGTACAGCTGGCCCAGGCGCGTGCGCTGCTGAACGAGCGGCTGCTGGAGCGGGCGATGCTGGCCGGCGTGACGGTGGTCGACCCGGCGTCGACCTGGGTGGACGTGTCGGTGACGTTCGAGCCGGACGCGACGGTGCACCCGGGGACCCAGCTGCTGGGCACCACGCACCTCGCCACCGGCGCCGAGGTGGGTCCGCACTCGCGGCTGACGGACACGTCGGTGGGCGCGGGCGCGGTGGCTTCGTTCACGGTCGCGGAGGGTGCACGGATCGGCGAGGGCGCGAATGTCGGCCCCTATGCATATCTGCGGCCGGGGACGGATCTTGGTCCGAAGTCGAAGGCCGGCACCTACGTGGAGATGAAGAACGCCACGATCGGCGAGGGCACGAAGGTTCCGCATCTGTCCTACGTGGGAGATGCCACGATCGGCGAGTTCACCAATATCGGCGCGGCGAGCGTCTTTGTGAATTACGACGGTGAGGCGAAGCACCACACCACGGTCGGATCACATTGCAAGACGGGCTCGGACAACATGTTTGTGGCTCCCGTCACGATCGGGGACGGCGCTTATACGGCAGCCGGCTCGGTCATCACCAAGGATGTGCCCCCGGGTTCGCTGGCGGTCGCCCGTGGCCAGCAGCGGAATATCGAGGGCTGGGTCGCGCGCAAGCGGCCCGGAAGCGCCGCCGCGCAGGCGGCTTCGGCCGCTCGCCAGGAATCCGAGGGCGAGCGGTGATCGTGCATGGGGTGCGCCGTGCGGGGCGTACCTTTGTTGAGCGCACGCAAACTGTGATTCGAGGAGATTTGCTGTGACCGGGATCAAGACGACCGGCGAGAAGAAGCTGATGCTCTTCTCCGGCCGCGCCCACCCCGAGCTTGCCGAGGAGGTTGCACACCAGCTGGGTGTGGGCCTGGTCCCGACGAAGGCTTTCGACTTCGCCAACGGCGAGATCTACGTCCGCTATCAGGAATCGGCACGCGGCGCGGACTGCTTTTTGATTCAGAGCCACACCGCTCCGATCAATAAGTGGATCATGGAACAGCTGATCATGATCGATGCGCTGAAGCGGGCTTCGGCCCGGAGCATCACCGTGATCGTGCCGTTCTACGGCTATGCGCGGCAGGACAAGAAGCACCGCGGCCGGGAGCCGATTTCGGCGCGGCTGATCGCGGATTTGATGAAGACCGCGGGCGCGGACCGTGTGGTGACCGTGGATCTGCACACGGACCAGATCATGGGCTTCTTCGACGGCCCGGTGGACCACCTCTTCGCGCTGCCGGTCCTCGCGGACTACGTGGGCGCGAAGGTGGACCGCGACAAGCTCACGGTGGTGTCGCCGGACGCCGGCCGGGTGCGGGTCGCGGACCGCTGGTGCGACCGGCTGGGTGCGCCACTGGCGATCGTGCACAAGCGGCGCGACAAGGACGTGGCGAACCAGGTCACCGTGCACGAGGTCGTCGGTGACGTGAAGGACCGGGTGTGCGTCCTGGTCGACGACATGATCGACACCGGTGGCACGATCTGCGCCGCGGCGGACGCGCTGTTCGCGAACGGTGCGTCGGACGTGATCGTGACGGCGACGCACGGCGTGCTCTCCGGCCCGGCCGCGGACCGGCTGAAGAACTCGAAGGTCAGCGAGTTCATCTTCACCAACACCCTGCCGACGCCGTCGGAGCTGGAGCTGGACAAGATCACGGTGCTGTCGATGGCGCCGACGATCGCCCGCGCGATCCGTGAGGTGTTCGAGGACGGCTCGGTGACGAGCCTCTTCGAGGAGCAGTAAGTGGGCCGGTGCCCTGGCCGGCACTGATCGACTTTGGGGCGGCCTCCCGGCCGGGTAGACTCATCGAGTTGCTCGGCGAGGGAGGCCGCCCTGTGTGGTGGCTGTCCGTTATCGACGCGCTCTTCGTAGCAGGTCTGTCGTGGGCCGGGTGACGCCCACCAGATGTTTCTGCAAAACGAGGAGTGCTGTTATGGCTGAGGTCAAGCTCGCCGCCCAGGTCCGTTCCGACTTCGGTAAGGGTGCCGCCCGTCGTGCGCGCCGCGCCGACCTGGTTCCGGCCGTCGTCTACGGCCACGGCGCGGAGCCGAAGCACCTGGCGATCAACAACCACGCGCTGATGATGGCGCTGAAGACGCCGAACGCCCTGATCCGCCTGGAGTTCGACGGCAAGACCGAGCTGGTCATCCCCAAGGCCGTGCAGCGTGAGGCGATCCGCCAGTTCCTGGTCCACGTCGACTTCCTCGCCGTGAAGAAGGGCGAGAAGGTCTCCGTCGAGATCCCGATCCACGTCGAGGGCGACCTCGCCCCGGGTCAGCTCGTGCTGGAGCACGTCCTGAACACGCTGCCGGTCGAGGCCGAGGCCACCCACATCCCGGAGTCGGTCACCGTCTCCGTCGAGGGCCTGGACGCCGGTGCCTCGGTGCTGGCCAAGGACATCGTCCTGCCGTCCGGTTCCTCGCTGGCCGTCGAGGACGACGCCGTCGTGGTGCAGGTCATCGCCGCGCAGGCCGAGGCGCCGGCCGAGGAGGCCGCCGAGGGTGAGGGCGAAGCGGCCGCCGAGGCCTGAGTCGCTGTGGCTGGGTAGATTTCTCAGCCAGTCGTCCAACCGCCGCCGCGTGCCTTTGGGTGCGGGGCGGCGGTTGGCCTGTTTCATGGGCAATTGCGGTCGGGGCCGGCAGCGGTCGGCGGGATGTGGGAGTGACTCAGATGTCGGACGCGGATCCGTGGCTGGTCGTCGGGCTGGGTAATCCGGGCCCGGAGTATGCGGGAAATCGCCACAACGTGGGCTTCATGGTGGCGGATTTGCTGGCGGAGCGGATGGGGGGCCGTTTCAAGGCGCACAAGTCGCGGGCGCAGGTGGTGGAGGGCCGCTGCGGTGCGCCGGGGCCGACAAGCCGGCGGGTGGTGGTGGCGAAGCCGTCGTCGTACATGAATGTGTCGGGCGGGCCGACCACCGCGCTCCGGGATTTCTACAAGGTCCCGGTCGCCAACATCATTGCCATTCATGATGAGTTGGATATCGATTACGGTGCGCTGCGGCTGAAGTTCGGCGGCGGTGACAACGGCCACAACGGTCTGAAGTCGATCACGAAATCCCTGGGTGCGGAGTATCACCGGGTGCGGTTCGGGATCGGGCGTCCGCCGGGCCGTATGCAGGTGGCGGATTTCGTGCTGAAGGACTTTTCCTCGGCGGAACGGCGCGAATTGGATTACTTCGTGGACCGCGCCGCGGATGCGGTGGAAACGTTGATCGTGGACGGTCTGGAACGGGCGCAGAGTACGTACAACTCCTGAATGGGACAGCGGGGGTCAGGGGCTGACGAACCGTTGTCGGAGGTTGACCGGGCGCTGGTGCATGGCCAAGGATCGCCGCCATGGCCAGAAGCAGTACGCGCACCCGTCCGGTCAGACGCAGTCGTACCCGCCGGGTCGGCGAGAGCGCCTATGGGGCGCTGCTCGTCGTCAGGGTCGCCGTGATGGGTCTGCTGGCCTTGCTGCTGCTGGTGGCGGGGGCGTGGACGTCATGGCACACGGCGCAGTACGCGATGCTCGTCAAGGCGCGGGAGCGCGGGACGATGACGGTCTCGGCGTGCGCGGGTGAGCGGTGCACCGGTCCGTACCGGCCGACGGGCGGTGACGGCACACAGCGGGCGAAGGTGTCGATCGCGCAGGCGGCCGCGCCCGACAAGGGCGAGCAGGTCGAGGTGACCGTCGAGCCGGGGACGACACATGCGGTGCGGACCGGGCCGGCCGGGATCCTGCACGCCTGGGTGCCGTTCGCGGGGGCGCTGCTGCTGGCGGCGCTGGTGGTGGCCGGAGGGATGCGGCTGCGGCGTACGGCGTGGGTGATGGGGCTGCTGGGGGCGGTGTTGCTGGGCGCGGCCTTCGCGGCGATGTAGGCCAGGGGCAGATACGACGGCGGCCCGTCCTCTCCGGCGAGAGGACGGGCCGCCGTGGTGTACCGGGCCGCCGGGTCAGCCGGTGTTGCGCAGGCCGGCCGCGACACCGTTGACGGTGAGCAGCAGCGCCCGGGCGAGGACCGGGTCCGGCTCCTCGCCGCGCTCGGCGGCGGTCCGCTGGCGGTGCAGCAGCGAGACCTGGAGGTAGGAGATCGGGTCCAGGTAGGCGTCGCGGATGTGGAACGTCTGCTGGAGGACCTCGTTGGAGTCCAGGAGCTGCTTCTCGCCGGTGACCCGCAGGACCTCGGCGACGGTGAGCTCGTGCTCGGCCTTGATGTGCTCGAAGACGTGCTTGAGGTCGTCGGGGACGAGGGTGTCGACGTAGTGCTGGGCGATCCGCAGATCCGTCTTGGCCAGCGTCATGGCGACGTTGGACAGGAAGTTGCGGAAGAAGTGCCAGTGCTCGTGCATCTCGTCCAGGACGCTGTCGAGTCCGGCCTCGCGGGCGGCCTTGAGGCCGGTGCCGACGCCGTACCAGCCCGGGACGATCTGGCGGGACTGGGTCCAGCCGAAGACCCACGGGATGGCGCGCAGTCCGTCGAGGCCGGCGCCGGAGTCGGGGCGGCGGGACGGGCGCGAGCCGAGGTGGAGCTCGGCGAGCTGGTCGACGGGGGTGGAGGCGAAGAAGTACGCGGGCAGGTCGGGGTCCTCGACCAGCCGGCGGTAGGAGCCGTGCGCGGCCTCGGAGACCGTCTCCATGGTCGCGTCCCAGCGGGCCAGCGCCTCGTCGGACTGCCGGGGGGCGGTGTGCAGGGCGGAGGCCTGGAGGGTGGCCGCGACCGTCAGCTCCAGGTTCTCCCGGGCCAGTGACGGCACCAGGTACTTGTCGGAGATGACCTCACCCTGCTCGGTGACCTTGATCTCGCCTTCGAGGGTGCCGTAGGGCTGGGCGAGGATCGCGTCGTGGGACGGGCCGCCACCGCGGCCGACGGTGCCGCCGCGGCCGTGGAAGAGGCGCAGCCGGACGCCGTGCCGGTGGGCGACGTCACGCAGCAGGCGCTGGGCGCGGTGGATCTCCCACTGGGAGGTGGTGATGCCGCCGAACTTGGAGGAGTCGGAGTAGCCGAGCATGACCTCCTGGACGTCGCCGCGCAGGGCGACCAGGCGCCGGTAGGAGGGGTCGGCGAGCATCTCGTCGAGCAGCTGGTCGGCGATCTTCAGCTCGTCGGTGGTCTCCAGCAGCGGCACGATGCCGATCTTGGCCCAGCCGGCGTGCAGGTCGATCAGACCGGCCTCACGGGCGAGGACGGTGGCGGCGAAGACGTCGTCGGAGCCCTGGCACATCGAGATGATGTAGGACTCGATGACCTCGGGGCCGAAGGTCTCCTTGGCCCGCAGGATGGTGCGGAAGACCCCGAGGGTCTTGGCGCCGGCCCCGTCGAGCGGGGCGGGGGTGGGTGCCAGCGGGCGGCGGGAGCGCAGTTCCTTGGCGAGGAGCTTGCGGCGGTAGTCGCGCGGCATGTCCACATAGCGCCAGGACTCCTCGCCGAGACGGTCGAAGAGCTGGCCGAGGGCGTGGTGGTGGGCGTCGGCGTGCTCGCGGACGTCCATGGTGGCGAGCTGCAGACCGAAGGCGGCGATGGTGCGCAGGGTGCGCTCCAGACGGCCGTCGGCGACCAGACCGCCGCGGTGTGCGCGCAGCGAGGTCTGGATCAGGGCGAGATCGTCGAGGAGCTCCGGGGTGCCGAGGTAGTCGCGGCCGGGGACGTGGGGGGTGTCGCCGGCCAGCCGCTCGCGGGTGTTGACGAGCTTCTGCCGGATGCAGGTGGCCTTGAGGCGGTAGGGCTCTTCGCTGTTCAGCCGCTTGTAACGGGGGCTGATCTCGGGCAGCAGTTCGAGGTCGCGCTGGAGGGACTCCAGCAGCTCGTCGGTGGCTCCGCAGTTGCGGATGGAGTTGGACAGCGCGCCGCGCAGCTCGTCGACGTGCTCCAGGGCGTCGGTGATGCCGTGCTCGTGCTGGAGGAGCAGGACGTCCCAGGTGACCTGCGGGGTGACGTTGGGATTGCCGTCGCGGTCGCCGCCGATCCAGGTGCCGAAGGTGAGCGGGCGGGTGCCGGCGGGCAGCTCGGCGCCGGCCCGCTCCAGCTCGGCGGCGAGGTCTTCGAGGACGTCGCCGACGGCGCCGCGGCCCAGCTCGTCGAGGTAGTAGATGGCGTTACGGGCCTCGTCGGTGGGCTCGGGCCGGGCGACGCGCAGCTCGTCGGTCTGCCAGATGAGGTCGATGTTCTCGGCCAGGCGGAGGTCGGCGCGGCGGCGCTCGCTGCCGTCGGCGATCTCCAGCAGCTCGGCGACCTTGCGGAGCTTGGTCAGGACGGAGCGGCGGGCGGCCTCGGTGGGGTGCGCCGTGAAGACGGGGCGTACGCCGAGGTTGCGGGCGGTGTCCTGCAGATGCGCGGGGTCGGCGTCCTTCAGCATGTCGGCGGTGCGGGCCAGGATGCTGCCCTCGGCGGCGCGCCGGGCGGCGAGCTCGCGGCCGCGGTGGACCTGCTCGGCGACGTTCGCGAGGTGGAAGTAGGTGGAGAAGGCGCGCACCAGCTTGGCGGCGGTGGCCAGGTCGGTGTCGCCCAGGAGCCGGGCGGCTGCCTCGCCGTCCTCGCGGGTCAGGGCGCGGACCCGCTCGACGAGGTCGAGGAGGTCCTTCCCCTCCTGGCGGACGAGGGTCTCGCCGAGGAGGTCGCCGAGGCGGCGGATGTCGGCACGCAAGGCGATGTTGTCGCTCGGGCCGGCGTCCAGGCTCTCAGCGGTCGCGGATTCGGCCGGAGTGTGGTCGGCACTGCTCACGGGTGCGGCTCCTTGCAGCGATCAGGGACGTCGCGCCGCGGCTCTGGCATGAGGGGTGGCGGGCGACGAATGGGCTGGTCTGATGCGGGCGTGCGCGGACCACGCTGTCCGACGTCCCCAGGATAGGTCTGCCCAGCCACGGAGAATCACACCGTCCGCTTAGTGGGCATCTGCCGCGGCACCGGCAGGTGTGGCGCCTGTCACGGCCTTGCCCGTGACGGTCTCACTGCCATACTTACGAAACCGTAGGTTACGGTCCCGTAGCCGTAGCCGTGCCCCCGAGCCCCCGACGAGGGACACCATGACCGCTGGTCCTGAAGCCGTAGAAGATGCCCCGATTCCTGCCGATTCATCCATCGCCGGTGCCGGCGTGCCGTCCGCGACGCTGGGCGGCGAGCAGCGCAGATCACTCGAACAGATCGCCTTGCTGCTCTTCATCACCGTCCCGTTCGTGGCACTGCTGGCCGCCGTGCCGCTGGCCTGGGGCTGGGGTGTGAGCTGGCTGGACCTGGCGCTGATGACAGCGATGTACTACATCGGATGCCACGGCATCACGATCGGCTACCACCGCTACTTCACCCACGGTGCGTTCAAGGCGAAGCGCCCGCTGCGGATCGCGCTCGCGATCATGGGGTCGCTGGCCGTGGAGGGACCGCTGGTGCGCTGGGTGGCCGACCACCGCAAGCACCACAAGTTCTCCGACGCGGAGGGCGACCCGCACTCCCCGTGGCGCTTCGGCGAGACGGTGCCCGCCCTGATGAAGGGGCTGTGGTGGGCGCACATCGGCTGGATGTTCGACGAGGAGCAGACCTCGCAGCAGAAGTACGCGCCGGACCTGGTCAAGGATCCGGCGATGCGTGCGGTCTCCCGCCAGTTCGTCCTGTGGACGGCGGTGTCGCTGCTGATCCCGCCGCTGGTCGGCGGCCTGGTCACCTGGTCCTGGCAGGGTGCGCTGACCGCGTTCTTCTGGGGTTCCCTGGTCCGGGTCGCGCTGCTGCATCACGTGACGTGGTCGATCAACTCCATCTGCCACGCGGTCGGCAAGCGCCCCTTCAAGTCCCGCGACCGCTCGGGGAACGTCTGGTGGCTGGCCGTCCTGTCCTGCGGTGAGTCCTGGCACAACCTGCACCACGCGGACCCGACCTGCGCCCGGCACGGCGTGCTGAAGGGGCAGGTGGATTCCAGCGCCCGGCTCATCCGCTGGTTCGAGAAGGCGGGCTGGGCGTACGACGTCCGCTGGCCGGACACCGCCCGGCTCGCGGCCCGGCGCGCGGCGGCTACCGCCGGGGGTACCTCCCAGCGGTAGCCGGGGAAGGCATGATTGACGGGTGGCGATCGACAACAGCAGCGCGAGCAACAGCAAGGGCAAGCCGTCCCCGGCTCCGGGGGCCCGGCGGACCCGCAGGGTCCGGATGACCGGTGCGGAGCGCCGGGAGCAGCTGCTGGACATCGGTCGCACGCTCTTCGCCGAGCGGGGCTACGAGGGCACGTCGGTGGAGGAGATCGCGGCGAAGGCCGGGGTCTCCAAGCCGGTGGTCTACGAGCACTTCGGCGGCAAGGAAGGCCTGTACGCGGTCGTGGTGGACCGCGAGATGCGGCAGCTGCTGGACATGGTGACCGGCGCACTGACCGCCGGCCACCCCCGCGAACTCCTCGAACAGGCGGCCTTCGCGCTGCTCGACTACATCGAGACCTTCACCGACGGTTTCCGCATCCTGGTCCGGGATTCCCCCGTGGCCCAGTCGACGGGCACCTTCGCCTCCCTGATCAGCGATATCGCCACCCAGGTCGAGGACATCCTGGGCCTGGAGTTCAAGGCCCGCGGCTTCGACCCCAAGCTGGCGCCGCTCTACGCGCAGGCCCTCGTCGGCATGGTCGCGCTGACCGGCCAGTGGTGGGTGGACACCCGCAAGCCGAAGAAGGCCGAGGTGGCGGCCCATCTGGTGAATCTGGCCTGGCACGGCCTGGGCAATCTGGAGGCCCGGCCGCGGCTGATAGGGCATCGCAAGAACTGAGGACCGGCGTCGGACCCGGCCTACCGGTCAGGCCTGCGGCTCCAGGAACTCCAGCCGGTTGCCGGCCGGGTCCACGGAGTAGAAGCGGCGGTGGCCCGGGAGGTCGTCGTCCCAGGTGACGGCGGCCCCGGCGGCGGCCAGGCGGGCGGCGAAGGCGTCGATGCCCTGGACGCGGATGCCGGGGTGGGCCTTGCGGGCGGGGCGGAAGTCCGGCTCGATGCCCAGGTGCAGCCGGGCCGTGCCGGCCTCGAACCAGCAGCCTCCCCGCCCCGCGAGCGCCGGCGGCTTGGGGACCTCGGTCATGCCGAGGAGGTCCGCGTAATAGGCCCGCAGGGCGTCTTCGGAGCCGGGGGGTGCGGCGAGCTGGATGTGGTCGAGGCCGGTGATCACGGCGTCACCTCGGGGGGAGAGAAGGGGCGGCGGGCGTCAGCCGTCAGCCGGTTTGCGGGCCACCGCGAAGATGCGGCGGAAGGGGAAGACGGTGCCGTGGGCGCCGGTGGGGTAGGCCTTGCGCAGGGCGTCGCGGTATTCGGCGAGGAAGGCCTCGCGGGTCTCCGGATCGTTCTCCAGCGCGGTCAGCACGGGGCGCAGCGCGGTGCCCTTGACCCAGTCAAGGATCGGGTCCTCACCCTCCAGGAGCTGGACGTAGGTGGTCTCCCACACGTCGGTGGCGCAGCCGAGATCGGCGAGGCGCTCCAGGTAGTCGGTCGGTTCGAGGATGTGCACGAACCGACGGCCGTGGGTGGTGAGCCGCTCGCGCCACTGCGGGGAGTCGCACAGCTCGCCGAGGAGGGCGTGGCTGGGCGAGGTGAAATTGCCGGGGACCTGGAAGGCGAGCGTGCCGCCGGGGGTGAGCGCGTCGATCCAGCGGGCGAAGGAATCGGGGTGATTGGGGACCCACTGCAGTGCCGCGTTGGAGACGATCAGGTCGTAGGTCTCCTCGGGCGCCCAGTCGGTGGCGTCGGCGGGGGCGAAGTCGAGGTGGCCGCCGCCCGGGGTGGGGCCGGCGTGGGCCTCGGCCTCCTTGAGCATCTCCGGGGAGTTGTCGTATCCGGTGATGTGCGCGTCCGGCCAGCGGGCGGTGAGCAGGGCGGTGACGTTTCCCGGGCCGCAGCCGAGGTCGGCGATGCGGGCGGGGCGGTCGGGCCGGGGCAGCTCCGATATCCGGGCGAGGAGGTCGAGGAAGGGGCGGGTCCGGTGCCCGGAGTGGCGGAGGTATTGCTGCGGATCCCAGGTTGGTGCGTCGTGCATGGTCGAAACCCCTCTACTGGTGCAGGGCAGGCACAGAGCTGACACGGTCTGGTTCGGGCCGTCTCGGCCGGAAACCGGGTCCCCGCCGACGATGCCCATAGTCCAGCGAAATATATCTCGACGTCAAGAGACTTCATGTCGACAGACCCTCTACACTGATCGTCATGGAGGACGAGGTCGACCGACTGGTGGCAGCATGGCGCCGTGAGCGCCCGGACCTCGACGTGGAGCCGCTTGAGGTCCTCAGCCGCGTCTCCAGGCTCGCCAGGCACCTCGACCGGGCCCGCCGGATCGCCTTTGCCGAGGTCGGCCTGGAGCCCTGGGAATTCGACGTCCTCACCGCGCTGCGGCGCGCCGGCGCCCCTTATCAGCTCTCCCCCGGGGCGCTGTTGACGCAGACCCTGGTCACGTCGGGGACGATGACCAATCGCATCGACCGACTCGCCAAGAAGGACCTCGTCGAGCGGCTGCCCGACCCCAGCGACCGGCGCGGAGTGCTGGTCAGACTGACCGCGGCGGGCCGCGACAAGGCCGACCGGTCGCTGGCCGGACTGCTGATCCAGGAGCGCGCCATCCTCGCCGAACTCTCCCGCGAGCAGCGCGGCGAACTGGCCGGGCTACTGCGGCGGTTGACCGGTCCGTTCGACAACATTCCCGGGTAGCCGGCCGGCGGCCGGTCCGTTCAGCCGCATCCCCCGGCACCATTCGGCGCATTCCGGGCCCAGGGGTCGGCTTTCCCCGTTCCCCGCATGGCCGGTTTCTTTCGCGGACGGGCGGGAGGCGGTGACTCCCGGCCAGGCGCGCGGGCGCTGTCGACGCGGCGGCGGAGCCGCCCGGCGGGCACTCGCAGAAGCGGCTCGATACGGGCGCACGACGGGTTGGCACGCGCGCATATGACGAGGCGTCAGCACTTCGCGTGCGCCCCCTGATTGCATGCGCGCCCCCTCGCGCCACGTCCCCTTGCCCGCCGCTCGGCCCGTGGGCTTGGATCGCGCCATGAGCCAGCAGCGCGCACCGCATCCGTCGAACGGCCCGTACGGCAAGCGGTTCGAGGGCCGTACGGTCCTGGTGACCGGCGCCGCCGCCGGGATCGGGGCGGCCACCGCCGACCGGCTGGCGGCCGAGGGCGCGGGCGTCCTGCTGCTGGACATCGACGACGCCCGCGGCGAGCACACCGCCCGCCGCATCCGGGCGGCCGGCGGCCATGCCTCGTACGAGCACTGCGATGTGGCGGTCGAGGACGACTGGCGGCGGGCCGTCGAGGCGGCCCGGCGGCGCTACGGTCCGGTGGACGGGCTGGTCAGCAATGCCTTTCTGCCGTTTGTGGCGACCGTCGGCGACACCCCGCTCCCCGACTGGGAACGGCAGCTCGCGGTCAATCTCACCGGCTCGTTCCTCGGGGTGCGCGCCGCTCTGGACGATCTGCGGGCGCGCGGCGGCGCGGTGGTGCTGACCTCGTCCGTACACGCGCTGATCGGGCTCCCGGGGCGGCCCGCGTACGCCGCGGCCAAGGCCGGGCTGACCGGTCTCGGGCGGCAGCTGGCCGTCGAATACGGGCCCGCGATGCGGGTCAACTGCGTGCTGCCGGGCCCCGTACTGACTGCGGCCTGGGACGGTATCGACGAGGAGGACCGGCAGGCCAGCGCCGCGCAGACGGCGGCCCGGCGGCTGGGGCGGCCGGAGGAGGTCGCCGCCGCCATCGCCTTCCTGCTCTCCCCCGAGGCGTCCTTCGTCACCGGCGCGAGCCTCGTCGTCGACGGCGGCTGGAGCGTGTACAAGAACTCTTCTTGAACCGGGCGGCGGGGCCGCACGCCCCGCCCGAGCTTCGACGCAGGAGGTCCGATGGGCATCCGATTCGGCGGCGACTACAACCCCGAGCAGTGGCCCGAGGAGGTGTGGGCCGAGGATCTGAAGCTGATGAAGGCGGCCCACGTCACGATGGTCACCGCCGGGATCTTCTCCTGGGCCGGGGTCGAACCCCGCCCCGGCGCCTGGGCCTTCGGCTGGTTCGACCGCGTCATGGACGGCCTGGCGGGCGCCGGGATCGCCGTCTGCCTGGCGACCATGACCGCCTCACCACCGCCCTGGCTCTCCCGCGCGCACCCCGGGATCCTGCCCGAGGACGCCGACGGCCGGCGCCGCTGGCCAGGCGGCCGGCAGCACTACTGCCCCTCCAGCCCCGTCTACCGCACACACGCCGTACGCCTCGTCGAACAGCTCGCCGCCCGCTACGCCGGCCACCCGGCGCTCGCCATGTGGCACGTCGGCAACGAATACGGCTGCCACACCCGCCAGTGCTACTGCGACGTGTCGGCCGAGGACTTCCGGCGCTGGCTGCGCGCCCGCTACGGCGACATCGAGGCGCTGAACGCCGCCTGGTCGACGGCCTTCTGGTCGCAGGCGTACGGCGACTTCGACGAGGTGCTGCCGCCCCGCACCGCCCCCACCTTCCCCAACCCCGCACAGCAGCTGGACTATCTGCGCTTCGGCGACGAGGCGCTACGCGCCTGCTACCTGGCCGAGAAGGCCGTACTGGAGCGCGTCACGCCCGGGGTGCCGGTCACCACCAATCTGATGCCGCAGCACAAGCCCGTCGACGCGTTCGCCTGGGCCCCGCACATGGACGCGATGGCGCTGGACTTCTACCAGGACCCGTATGTGCCCGACGACCACATCCGGGCGGGCTACGTCTTCGACCTGATGCGCTCGGCCCGCGACGGGCAGCCCTGGATGCTGCTGGAACAGGCGCCGGGCGCGGTCAACTGGCGTCCCCGCAACGGCCCCAAGCCGCCCGGCGCGATGCGGCTGTGGAGCTGGCAGGCGGTCGCCCAGGGCGCGGATGCGGTGCTGTATTTCCAGTGGCGGCAGTCGCTGGGCGGCGCGGAGAAGTTCCACTCGGCGATGCTGCCGCACGGCGGCACCGACACCCGGATCTTTCGTGAAGTGAGGCAGTTGGGACGGGAGTTGGCGGCCGTGCCGGACGTCGAGGGGACCCGGTCGCGGGCAGATGTGGCGCTGCTGGCGGACTGGCCCAGCTGGTGGGCGCTGGAGCTGGACTCCAAACCGTCGACCGCGTTGGACCACTCCCGGATCGCGCTGGACCACTACCGGCCGCTCTTCGAGGCGGGCGTGGCCTGCGATGTGGTGCCACCGCGGCGCGAGCTGTCCGGCTACCGGTTGGTCGTGGCGCCCAACCTGTATCTGCTCACCGCGTCCGACGCCCGCCGGCTGGCCGCCTATGTCCACGCCGGCGGCCACCTCCTGGTGTCCTTCTTCTCCGGCATCGTCGACGAGTACGACCGGGTGCACCCCGGCGGCTATCCGGCGCCGCTGCGGGAGCTGCTGGGCCTGCGCGTGGAGGAGTTCTGGCCACTGGACGCGGGACGGTCGGTGGCGGTCGGCCACGGCACCTACGCGGGGCGGGCGGACCTGTGGTCGGAGGCCATCGAACTCGAAGGGGCCGAGGCGCTGGCCCACTTCACGGACGGCGACCTCGCCGGCCGGCCCGCGATCACCCGGCACACCTACGGGCAGGGCACGGCCTGGTACCTCGGCACCCGGCTGGAAGCGGTGCTGATGCGGGCCCTGCTGGACGACGTACGGGAGGCGGCGGGGGTGCGGCCCGTACTGCCGGGGCTGCCGGCCGGCGTGCAGGCCACGGTGCGCGAGGGCGCCGACGGGCGGTACCTCTTCCTCCTCAACCACGGGGCGGCGGCCGTCGAGGTGGCGCTGCCCGAGCCGATGCGGGACGCCTTGGCGGACGGGGCGGCGAGCGGCGCCGTGGACCGGATCGTCCTGGCGGCCCGGGGCGTGGCCGTGCTCACGGAGGTCTGACGGGGCACACCGCCCGCGGTGCCAGGGAAGACTTCCCCGGGTACCAGGGAATACCGCCCCCGGCCCGCCGCGTTGGGCCCCGCAGGGGGCCGTTCGTACCCCTACGGGATGTGTTCGCCCACCCCCTACGGCACCTGCACACCCCCACCCACTCCTTACGGCACCGGTACCGACGCCGCCGTCGCGGCCTCCAGCTCGACCGGGCCGACGCCGGCCCGGCGGGCCAGGGCCACTGCCGCGAGGGTGGAGTGGACCCCGAGCTTGCCGAGCACGTTCTGCATGTGGGTCCGGACCGTGTGCGGGGAGAGGAACAGCCGCTCGGCGACCGCCTTGCGGCCCAGGCCCGCCACCATGCAGCGCAGTACCTCGTGTTCGCGCGGGGTCAGCGACTCCACCAGCCGCTCGCTCTCCGAGCGGTGCTTGCGGGCGGCCGTCAGCTCCCGGAGCACACCGGTGAGAAGCGCGGGCGGCAGATGCGTTTCGTCACGGAGGACGCCACGGATCACGGCGAGCAGCCGGGAGAGCGAGCAGTCCTTGGCGACCCAGCCGGAGGCGCCGGCCTGGAGGGCGGCGGCCGCGCGGCGCGGGTCGTCGCGGTCGGCGAGAACGACGGTGCGCAGATACGGATGGCTGGCGCGCAGGCCGGAGACCAGCGCGATGCCGTCCCGCGGGCAGGCGCGCGGCGCGCTCTCGCGCAGCGGCGCCGACGACTGCGGCGGCACCGCGAGCAGCGGCGCGGTGAGGTCGGCGTCGGCGAGCAGCACGTCGAAGCGGCGGCCGTCGGTGGCCGCGCGGTCCAGATTGCGCAGGGCCGCGGGCGCGCTGCCCGCGGCCGCGACGTCCACGTCCTGCTCCGCGGCGAGCGCGGCCGCCAGGGATTCGGCGAAGATGCGGTGGTCGTCGACCACCAGAACCCGGATGCGTTGCACAGAGACCCCCTGTCCCGGTGAACGGACCATAGCGGGCACGACACCCGGATTGAAGATCGCCTCAGCCGCACGGCCGCCGCCGCGCCGGCTTCGCCACCCCACCCCGGGTGTCGTACCCGAACGGTCTCGCCCCCTGATCGGCACCGGCCCCCACCGGTGCAGGATCTCAGCGTACGGACGGGGTGCGGCGAGGGAAGGTGATTGACGAAACTGCTTGCCCGGGCGGGCCATTCGGCAGCCGTCGGGCGGCTGCGCGCCGGCGTGCCCTACTCGATGCGGTGCGCCCCCGCACCGGGGACGGCCTCGAAGATCCGCGGCCGGGCATGGCCGGCCGCCGCGAACGCCTCGGTGACGGCCGCGCCGACCTCCGTGGCGTCCGCCTCCTCGACGAGCACGATCGCCGAGCCGCCGAAGCCGCCGCCGGTCATCCGGGCCCCGAGGGCGCCCGCCTCCCGAGCGGCGTCGACGGCGAGATCGAGTTCGGGGCAGGAGATCGCGAAGTCGTCGCGGAGGGAGGCGTGACCGGCCGTCAGCAGTGGGCCGATGGCCCGGATGCGGCCCGCGTCGAGGTGGGCGACGACCTCTTCGACGCGGTGGTTCTCGGTGACGATGTGCCGGACGAGGGCCTGGACGACAGGATCGTCGGCCAACTCGACGAGGGCCTCGGGCAGATGCGCGTACGGCACGTCACGCAGGGCCTGCACTCCGAGCGCCCGCGCGCCACGCTCGCAGCCGGCGCGCCGCTCGGCGTATGCGCCGTCGCCCAGCTCGTGCTGCACCCGGGTGTCCACCACGAGGAGCCGCAGCCCCTCCCCCGCCAGGTCGAACGGGATCTGCCGCCGGGTGAGGTCGCGGGTGTCCAGGAACAGGGCGTGGCCCGCGGTGCAGCAGGCCGCGGCGGTCTGGTCCATGATCCCGCAGGGCACCCCGACGAAGGCGTTCTCGGCCCGCTGGGCGAGCTGCGCCAGCCGCTGCGGCTGCCGGCCGAGCGCATGGAGATCGTTGAGGGCGAGCGCGGTGGCGACCTCCAGGGCGGCGGAGGAGGAGAGTCCGGCTCCGGTGGGGACCGTGCTCTCGAAGTGCAGATCCGCACCGCCGACGGGCAGACCGGCCTCCTGCATCGCCCAGACGACGCCGGCCGGATACGCGGCCCAGCCCCCGCTGCGCTGCGCTCCGCCCCGGCTGCGCTCCAGCGCCTCGGACGCCGGGCCCGGCGCCGGCCGCAGCGCGTCGGTGCGCAGTTCGACGATGCCGCCGCCGACGCCGCCGGAGTGCAGCCGCAGCACCCCGTCGGTGCGGGCCGAGGCGGCGGCGATCGTGGTGTGCGGAAGGGCCAGCGGCATCACGAAACCGTCGTTGTAATCGGTGTGTTCACCGATCAGATTGACCCGGCCGGGCGCCGCCCACAGGCCCGTGGGCGCGGCGCCGTACACGGCGGCGAACCGCTCCGCCGCGTGCCGGGCGCGCTGCGCGTGCCCGGTGGCCGGGGTGACGGCTCCGTGAGCGGTCATCAGGACTCCTTCGTCCGATCGAGGTGCTGCGCGAACTGCCAGGCGTCGGCGACGATGCCGGAGAGGTCGGCGCGGCTGGGCCGCCAGCCGAGGCGGTCGATGGCGGTCTGTGCGGAGGCGACCAGTACGGCGGGGTCGCCGGCGCGGCGCGGGGCGGCGATCTCGGGGACGGGGTGGCCGGTGACCTTGCGGACGGTCTCGATGACCTCGCGGACGGAGAAGCCGTTGCCGTTGCCGAGGTTGCAGATCAGATGCTCGCCCGCGCTGGCAGAGTCGAGGGCGAGGAGGTGGGCCTCGGCGAGGTCGGCGACGTGGATGTAGTCGCGTACGCAGGTGCCGTCGGGGGTGGGGTAGTCGTCGCCGTAGACGGAGATCGCCTCGCGCTTGCCCTGGGCGACCTGGAGGACGAGCGGGATGAGGTGCGACTCGGGGTCGTGGCGCTCGCCGCAGCTGCCGTAGGCGCCGGCGACGTTGAAGTAGCGCAGCGAGACGGCGGCCAGGCCGTGGGCGGCGGCCTCGCCGCTGATCATGTGGTCGACGGCGAGCTTGCTGGCGCCGTAGGGGCTGGTGGGCGCGGTCGCGGCGGACTCGGTGATCGGCGTGGACGCCGGCTCGCCGTAAGTGGCCGCGGTGGAGGAGAAGACGAGGGTGCGGACACCGGCGTCGCGCATGGCGGCGAGCAGGTCCATGGTGCCGCCGACGTTGTTGCGCCAGTACTTCTCGGGGTCGGCCACCGACTCGCCGACCTGGGAGAAGGCGGCGAAGTGCAGCACCGCGTCGTACGAGGGGTCGAGCCACTTCGCCGCGTCCTGGATGCGGCCTTCGAGGAAGTGGGCTCCGGCGGGGATGCCGTCGCGGTGGCCGGTGGACAGGTCGTCCAGCACGGTGACCTCGTGGCCGGCCTGCAGCAGATGCGCCGCAACGACACTGCCGACATATCCGGCACCGCCCGTGACCAGGTACTTCTTGCTCACTTGCTCGCTACCTCTCGCAGTCGCTCGGCCGCGGCCTCCGGCGGCACATCATTGATGAACACGTTCATGCCGGATTCGGAACCCGCGAGAAACTTCAGCTTGCCGGAAGTGCGGCGAATGGTGAAAAGCTCGAGGTGGAGTGCAAATTCTCCGCGGTGCTCGGCGTGCAGCGGAGCCTGGTGCCAGGCCGCGATGTACGGCGTGCGGGCGGTGCGCTCCCCGTCCCCTTCGTCGAAGATCCGGTCGAACCGCCGCAAGACTTCCAGGTAAACCTGTGGGAATTCGGCGCGCGCCGCGTCGTCGAGCGCGAGCAGGTCGGGCACCCGGCGCTTGGGGTAGAGGTGCACCTCGTACGGCCAGTGGGCGGCGTACGGGACGAAGGCCACCCAGTGCGCACCTTCCAGGACGATGCGGCGGCCGTCGGCCAGCTCCCCGTCGACCACCTCGTCGAAGAGGTTGCCCCCGCCGGTGGCCGTACGGTGCGCCGCGAGCGAGTCGAGCATGCGCGAGGTGCGCGGGGTGATGAAGGGGTAGGCGTAGATCTGGCCGTGCGGGTGACCGAGGGTGACGCCGATCTCCTCGCCGCGGTTCTCGAAGCAGAAGACCTGTTCCACGCCCGGGAGTTGGGACAGTTCGGCGGTGCGGTCGGTCCAGGCGTCCAGGACCAGGGCGGCCTGCTCGTCGGTGAGGTCGGCGAAGGAGGCGTCGTGGTCGGAGGTGAAGCAGACCACCTCGCAGCGGCCGTGGTCCCCGGCGAAGGAGGGGAAGCGGTTCTCGAAGACGGCGACGTCGTAGTCGGGGGCGGGGATCTCGGAGTGCCGCCCCTCGCGGGAGGGGCACAGCGGGCACTCGTCGGCCGGCGGGTGGTAGGTGCGGGCCTGACGGTGCGAGGCGATGGCGACCCGGTCGCCGAGCAGGCGGTCCTCGCGGATCTCGGCGGCGGTGGCGACGGGGTCGTGGGGGCGGGGGTCGGGCTCGTCGCGTACGGCGTCGTCGCGCAGGTCGTAGTAGATGAGCTCCCGGCCGTCCGCCAGCCGGGTCGTCGTCTTCTTCACGGGAGCTCCTCACCCACTCCAAACACAAACAAACACAATGAAGCACAACTAAACAGCAGCGTCAACGTGGGACCAAGGTCCCGACATATGGGACAAACCGTCTGCCCCGGTCACGAATCAACAACTCAAACGAACATAAGTGTTCAGTTTCTCAACGACCGAGCGTAGCTTTTTGTGCGTTCAGCTCGCGCACACCGCTCTGTCTCCTGGGGGACAACCCCCGGACCCCCGAAAAGAGTGCCCTCATGATCACGCTGGCCGAAGGGCTACGGCTCCCCACCAACGGGCTCGACTACACCATCCTGGCCATCTACTTCGCCGTCGTCCTCGGCATCGGATTCGCGGCCAGGCGCAGTGTGAAGACGAGCCTGGACTTCTTCCTCTCCGGGCGGTCGCTGCCTGCCTGGGTCACCGGCCTCGCCTTCGTCGCCGCCAACCTCGGCGCCACCGAGATCCTCGGGATGGCCGCCAACGGCGCGCAGTACGGGGCCTACACCGTCCACTGGTACTGGATCGGCGCCATCCCGGCCATGGTCTTCCTCGGCCTGGTGATGATGCCGTTCTACTACGGCTCCAAGGTCCGCTCGGTGCCGGAATTCCTGCTGCACCGCTTCGGCCCGTCCTCCCACCTGCTGTCGTCGGTGATCTTCGCCGTCTCGTCGGTCCTGATCGCGGGCGTCAACCTCTACGCCATGGCGATCGTGCTGCAGGCGCTGCTCGGCTGGCCGCAGTGGGTCGCGATCGTGATCGCCGGGCTGTTCGTCCTCGCGTACATCACCGTCGGCGGCCTGTCCTCGGCGATCTACAACGAGGTGCTCCAGTTCTTCGTCATCCTGGCCGCGCTGATCCCGCTGACCGTCGTCGGCCTCAAGCGCGTCGGCGGCTGGGACGGGCTGACCCACTCCCTGACCTCCTCGCACGGCGACGCCTTCCTGACCGCCTGGAAGGGCACCGGCATCGGCGAGTCCAACCCGCTCGGCGCCAACTGGCTCACCATCGTCCTCGGCCTGGGCTTCGTGATGAGCTTCGGCTACTGGACCACCAACTTCGCCGAGGTCCAGCGCGCGCTGTCCGCGAAGAACCTCTCCGCCGCCAAACGCACCCCGCTGATCGCCGCCTTCCCCAAGATCTTCATCCCGCTGGTGGTGGTCGTCCCCGGCCTGATCGCGCTGGTCATGGAGCCGACGCTGGGCAAGTCCGCCGGTGGGCTGCAGTACAACGACGCGATTCCGGTGCTGATGCGGGACCTGCTCCCCAACGGTGTGCTCGGCATCGCCGTCACCGGCCTGCTCGCCGCCTTCATGGCCGGTATGGCGGCCAACGTCTCGTCGTTCAACACGGTCTTCACCAACGACATCTGGGCCGCGTACCTCAAGAAGGGCCGCGAGGACCGCTACTACCTGGCGACCGGGCGGGTGGTCACCGCGGTCGGCGTGCTGATCGGCATGGGCACCGCCTTCATCGCCTCGTCCTTCAGCAACATCATGAACTACCTCCAGACGCTCTTCTCCTTCTTCAACGTGCCGCTGTTCGTCGTCTTCATCATCGGCATGTTCTGGAAGCGGACCAGCGCCGCGGCCGGCTTCTGGGGGCTGCTCTCCGGGACCGTGGCCGCGATGGTCAACTACTTCTGGTTCTACAAGCAGGGCATCATCGCGATCCCCTCCGACCAGGGCGCCAACTTCGTCTCCTCGATCGTCGCCTTCGTCGTCGGCGCGCTCGTCATGGTCGTCGTCACCATGGTCACCAAGCCCAAGCCCGCCGCGTCCCTCGCCGGCCTGGTCTACGGCACCCGGTCACCCGGCATGGAAGAGCCGCCGGCCGAGGGCGACGACGCCTGGTACCGCAAGCCGGCACTGCTGGGCTGGGGCGCGCTCGTGCTCGCCGCCGTCTGCTACATCCCGTTCTCCTTCTGAACCCGTCCGAACCAGCGGAGTTGACGCACCATGAGTGACTACCAGCACGAGGTCGAGGAGCTGGAGCGCGAATCGGCGACCGCCGCGCGGCTCTTCGACGTACGGCGCATCATCGGCGGCCTGTTCGTCGTCTACGGCGTGATCGTGACCATCGCCGGCCTGACCGCCTCGGACGCGGACCTCAGGAAGGCCCAGGACATCAACATCAACCTGTGGACGGGCGTGGGCATGCTCGCGCTCGGGGTGTTCTTCCTGGTCTGGCTGAAGCTGCGGCCGACCGTCCCGCCGACGGCCGACGAACTGCGGGCCGCGGCCGAGGACGGCCCCGCGGAGGGCTGAGCGCGGCGCCGGCTACTGCGGCGGCGGCACCGGATCGCCCGGTTCCGCCGCCGTGGTGCGTATCGCCCGGCCGCCCGCCGCCCGGTCCAGCAGCCCGGTACGCGCCGCCAGCGCGGCGGCCTCCAGGCGGGAGCCCACCTCCAGCTTCATCAGCACCCGCTGGACATGCGTCCGCGCCGTACTCGGCGCAATATCCATCCCCGCCGCGATCAGCCGGGTGTCCTCGCCGTCCGCGACCCGCATCAACACCTCGACCTCGCGCGGGGTGAGCAGCTCCAGCAGCCGCGCGCCCTCGTCGTCGGGCTGCGCCGCCGGATGCAACAACTCCTCGAAGGCCTGCTGCAACAGCTGCGGAGAGACCGCCGACTCCCCCGCCCGCGCCTTCATCATGGCGCGTTCCACGCCCTCGATCCGCTCGTCGTTGCGGACGTACCCGGACGCCCCGGCGGCAAATGCAGCGGCGATCCCACGCGGGCTGGGCACCGGTCCCAGCACCACCACCGCCACCTGCGGCCGCTCCTTCTTGATCCGTACGACCGGGTCGAAGGCGCCCGGCTGGGCGGGCGCGGCGGTGCCCAGCAGACACACCTCGGGCGCCCGGCTCACCACCAGCTCCGCGGCCCCCGCGCTCGGCGCGGCCGCCGCCAGCACGCGGTGCCCGCGCAGCTTCAACGCCGAAGCGAGCGCCTCCGCGAGCAGACGGTGATCGTCGACCACCATGAGCCGCACGCCCATCGAGCAACCTCCCCCGCTCCGGCGGACCCCGGCGCGACCCCTGGCCGGGCCGCTGTGTCCCCGGGAAGCTACACGCTCGGCTGCGATACTGCGCCCCCAACCGGGGAGAAGCCCCCGGAATGCTGGAATCCCGGCCAATGTGGGCCGGTTGGCGTTGGTGGGGGGCGTCCGCGGGCGGTGTCGACGGCGGGGAGCCCGGCCGGTGTCGACCGTGAGCAGACTCGCCCCGCACACCGGACGCGCCCCGCCGGCCCCACTCCGCACACTTCACGACCTGATTGAAAACAAAAGGAACCAGCGGCCGGTTTTTTCGCCGGATGTCTTTGGCTGAGCTGTCAGTGCCGTATGCGAAAGTGGTTTCGACATTGCGGGGATGACCGGGGGAGGGGCCAAAGCCATGTCATTGGCCGACGAGGTAGCGGCAGTTCACGCAGGACGGCCGGACCCGGCCGCGCTCATCGGCGAATTCCGCCGTACGCACGTCATTCTTCCCACCGTCGACGAGACGCCTATGTCCGCGGAGTTGGACGGTATCCGCTGGCTGTATGCCTTCACCGACGAAGAGGCTCTCGCGCGCTTCGCCCTCTCCCGCGGCAGTGAGCCCGGCACCGAGTGGCCGTACGTGACCGCGTCCGGCGCCCGGATCCTTGACGTGCTGATTCCCGCCGTGGAAGGCCCTACGGGAGTGGCTCTTGACGCGGGCAGCGAACAGGGTGCGCTCTTCCCGCCGGTGGCCGGAATCGTCCCTGACAGCGCAGCGGTGGACGGTGCGGCGGGTGGCCCATCGAACGCACCGGACAAGCGGGAGGACTAAATGGGCCTGATCGACGGAAAGGGGTACGGGCTCGACCCTGAGGCCATTGAGCAGCTCACCAAAGGGATCAGGGCCGCGACGGCCGAGCTCAAGGAGTTGGGCTTCGACATCGAAGCCCAACTGGGGCGCGGTTTCGACCGATTGTCCCTGGACGGCATGGAATGCGGCGATGACGGTCTGGCCGCTGCCCTCGACTCCTTCTGCGACCGCTGGGGCTGGGGCGTCCGCACGCTGATGCAGGACGCCAACGAATTCGCCAAAAAGCTGCACCTCACGGCCGGCAATTATTACGAGCAGGAGCAGTACGCCTCGGACGCGCTGAAGCAGACGGTGAACGCGGCGATGGGCGACCCGACCAAGTCCGCCGAGCAACTGCACCGCACCTCCTGGAGCGACATCGGCGGGGACAACCCCCTCACCCAGATCAAGAACGCCGACTACGACCCGATGTCCGCGGAGTCCATGAAGTCACACCACCAGCTGGCAGAGGCCGCACAGCAGTTCGGCCACGACGTCACCTCGGTCCCGGACCGTATGACCCACGGCGGCGACGATCCCGCCGACGTCAAAGTGACGTTCCGTGATCCGAGGTCGCAAGGCCAGGAGGGTAACGACAAGTGAGCTGGCTCGGCGATGGGTTGAATGCACTGGGCGACGGAGCGGACAAGTTCACGAGCGCCGTCGAGCGCGGTGCGGGCGAGCTGGTCGAGAACGGCTCCGACCTGGCCGGCGATGCGCTGGAGACCGTCGGTCTCGACGACGCGGCGCACGCCGTTCGCTCCACCGGCGCCGACATCGCCGGCGCCCTGGGCGCCCATGTCGACGAACGCCAGCTCGGCGAGAGCGAGGACCCCAAGGAGCTCATCCACGGCAACGTCGAAAAGCTCCACGAAACCGCGTCCCATCTCAAGGACTTCTCCGCCGCCTTCGACCGCGTCGCCGACGGTATGCGCAAGCTCGGCTCCGGCCATCACTGGAGCGGTAAAGCGGCCGATGCCTTCCGTGAGAAGTTCGACATGCACCCCAAGCAGTGGATGCACGCCGCCGACGCCTGCCACGACGCCTCCACAGCGCTGAAGTCCTATGCGGAGACAGTCACCTGGGCGCAGGGCAAGGCCGCCGACGCGATCGAGAAGTACCGGCATGCGGTGGAAGCCACCCGGCGAAGCGCCAACGCCTACAAAGCCAAGGTCGACTCGTACAACGCGCACGTCGACACGTACAACGACGCCCTCGGCCGGGGTGCGGACCCGGGCACCAAGCCACAGAAGCCCGCCGATTACACAGATCCCGGTGCCGAGGGCCGCGAGGCCGCCCAGGACATGCTCAAAAGCGCCCGCAGCCAGCGCAACGAAGCGGCCGAACACGCCCGTAACAGCATCAAGTCCGCCCTGGCCCACGCCCCGGAAAAGCCTGCGCTGACCGAGCTTGCGGGTGCGGCTCTCAAGGACGGTGGCAAGGCGTTCGCCCTGGAGCACATGCATCTGGCCGGCGGTGCGCTGAAGGCCGCCGCCCAAACCCTCAAGTTCGCCCGTACGGTCAACCCGCTCGACCCCTACAACCTCACGCACCCCTGGAAGTTCGCCGACAACGTCTCCACCACCCTCCTAGGCCTGGCCTCCGCTCCTCTCCACCCCGTCGAAACCGCCAAGGGCGCGCTCGGCTCCGGTTGGGGCAGCGACCCGATCGATGCGTTCGGGGCGGCGGTCTTCAATACGGTCGGCGCCAAGGGGGCAGGCGGACTCGCCAAGGGGATGGCCAGGGCGGGAGCGAAGGACGTGGCCAAGAACGCGGCCCGGGCCGCCGCCAAGGAGGGCGGCAAGCGCACCGTCCGGGACCGGCTGCGCACCGCCTGGTGCAAGACCTTCGGCAGCGACCCCATCGACATGGCCACCGGCCGGATGATCCTGCCGCAGACCGACGTCACCCTCCCCGGCAGCCTCCCCCTCATCTTCACCCGTACCTTCGAGTCGTCCTACCGCACCGGCCGCTGGTTCGGCCCGACCTGGATGTCCACGGTCGACCAGCGCCTGGAGATCGATGCCGAAGGCGTCATCCTCATCGGCGAAGAGGGCAACTTCCTCCTCTACCCCCACCCCGCCGTCGG